>JAIDTS010000448.1 GCA_029060585.1 Muribaculaceae bacterium | reverse complement strand
ATGAAAACAATGTTTGGATTCAGCATCTCGCGTAAAAGTCTGATATTCGACTATATAATGATTATTGTGGGCATATTCATGTATGCCTTCGGTTTTTGCGCTTTTATACTTCCCCATAAGATAGTAATGGGAGGACTGACGGGTGTAGGCACGCTGGTCTATTTCGCTACTAACGAAACGATTCCTGTAGCTGCGACCCAATATGCCCTCAACCTGCTTCTTCTTGCCTTTGCGTTCAAGATTGTAGGTAAGACTTTTGTCATACGCACCATCTTCGGAGCTACGGTAGTGTCGCTTTCCATCGGTGTTGGAGAGACATTTTTCATGGGACTCGGGCATCCTATACTTGAAGACATGTCGCTGAGCGCGATTCTGGGCGCGATAATCTGCGGACTTGGTGTAGGTACTGTATTGATCCACAACGGATCTACGGGAGGCACCGACATCGTTGCCTCGATGGTCAACAAACTCAGCAACGTCAGCATCGGACGCGCGATGGTCATCACGGATATGGTCATAGTTTCAAGCAGCATCCTCCTTCCTTTCGACGGGACCTTCGGAGAAAGGCTCGAAACTCGGATTCCCATCATCGTATACGGCTATGTCGTGACATTCGTGGCCTCCTACTGCGCGGATATGATAGTGGTAGGCAATCGCCAGGCAGTGCAGTTCATCATCTTCAGCCGCGAATGGCAGACCATAGCCGATGCCATCAATAACGACGCCAAACGCGGAGTGACGGTACTCGACGGCGAAGGATGGTATAGCAAGAAGCCAATAAAGATCCTGATGGTATGGTGCCGGAAGATAGAGGCTCCGGGCATCATGCGTCTCGTGAAGGGAATCGACGACGACGCATTTATCACTCAGGGGGCGGTCAACGGCGTATTTGGCAAGGGCTTCGATATGTATAAGGTGAAAATCAAGACGAAAAAGAACCAGACCACCGTCATCCCGACAGACAAAGCCATAGAAAAACAACAATAGATTTTCCATATAATCAAACTATCAACCAACAACTAAAAAACTATGAAGAGACTGTTTCTCTTATCCGCCCTCATGGTAGTGTGCTCGGCAGCTTGGGCCAACTACGTATGCCGCGGATCTGTTTTTGACAAACAGGGCGAACCCCTCATCGGAGCGACCGTCGCCGTGCCGGGCACATCGACGGCAACGGCAGCCGACATCGACGGCAATTTCTCGCTCTCAGTTCCTGACAACACCAAGGAGCTCAAGATCTCCTATGTCGGCTATCAGGACAAGACTGTGAAAGCTCAGCCTGAGGTAGGACGCGTGGTGCTCGAGACAGAGACCACAATGCTTCAGGACGTCGTAGTCACACAGTCGGTAGCCAAGACACGTAAGACTCCTGTAGCGGTTTCTACCGTCGACGCTCCCTTCATCGAGGCAAAACTCGGCGGACAGGAGTTCCCCGAAGTACTTAAGACTACTCCCGGCGTGTGGGCCACCAAGGAAGGCGGCGGCTACGGCGACGCAAAAATCAACATGCGTGGCTTCAAGAGCGCCAATGTGGCCCAGCTCGTCAACGGTATCCCGGTCAACGACATGGAATGGGGTGGCGTCTACTGGTCAAACTGGTCAGGTCTCAGCGATGTGACATCTTCCATGCAGACCCAACGCGGTCTCGGTGCGGCCATCATCTCCACTCCTTCAGTAGGTGGCACGCTCAACATTACCACCAAAAGCCTTGATGCAAAGAAGGGAGGAACGGTCTTCTATGGAATGGGCAACGATAACATGAACCATATCGGATTCTCCGCTTCTACCGGCCTCATGAAAAACGGCTGGGCAATCACAATCATGGGAAGCCGCAAATGGGGCGACGGATATGTGCAGGGCACCAAGTTTGACGCCTTCACATGGTTTGTCAACGTATCAAAGAAGATCAACGACAACCATCAGCTGAGCCTCACCGCCTTCGGTTCGCCGCAAGACCACTGGCAGCGAAACAAGAACAATGGCCTGACCATTGAAGGATGGCAGAACGTGAAGAACTTCATGAATGGAGAAAGCATGTATAAATACAACCCGACCTTCGGTTACCGTCTTAACGGCCAGCAATACGTCTCCAATCAGAACCACTTCCACAAGCCCCAGATTTCACTCAACCATATCTGGCAGATCAACTACAAGTCGAGCCTCTCAACCGCGATATACCTTTCGATAGCCAACGGCTATGGCCTCAGTGGACAGGGTCGCACAAGCGACTACCGCAGCCAGTGGTATGGCGCAAGCAACGGCGTACTCTCCGATACATGGCGCTGCGCCGACGGCACTTTCGATTACGCCGGTATCGAGGAGATGAACGCCGCATCGACCACGGGCTCCAACATGGTGATGGCACAGTCGATCAACAACCATACATGGGTCGGCCTCGTATCAACATATAAAAACGAGCTCATCCAGAACCTCAACCTTCTCGTCGGTCTTGACGTACGCTACTACGCTGGACTGCACCAGACAAAGATCAACGACCTCTTCAACGGACAATACTATGTAGACGACTCTTCGCGTAAAAGCGTTCTTCCATCCAACAACGCAGCTGCAGCTGACCCCAACTGGCAGTATCAGAAGCTGGGTGTTGGCGACATCGTCTACCGCGACTATACCGGCTTTGTAGCACAGGAAGGCCTTTACGCTCAGCTCGAGTACAGCTGTCTTGAAGACAACAAACTTAACGTATTCCTCGGAGGATCGATCAACAACAACTCGGACTGGCTCGTCAACCGCTTCTACTACGACAAGGCACACGAACGTTCCGAGACCCTCAACTTCATCGCAGGCAACGTAAAGGCCGGCATCAATTACAACATCGACCGCCACAACAACATATTCGCAAACGGCGGCTACATCAGCCGCGCTCCGTTCATGTCGGCTGCTTTCCTCTCAAGAGAGGTCTCTAACGCCGCCAACCCCAATGCACTCAACGAGAAGTGTGTGTCGGCTGAAATCGGCTATGAGTTCCACTCTCCTAAATTCACCGCCCAGGTAAACGGATACTTCACCCGCTGGATGGACCAGACTATGGTGAAGACCAACACCATGCAGGACGGCACTCGATATGTGATGAACATGAGTGGTGTAGCTTCCCGCCATATGGGCCTTGAGGTGGCAGCAACCTACAAACCCTTCCAGTGGCTTGAATTCTCCGGCATGTTCAGCTACGGCGACTGGGTCAACGACTCTAATACTATCGGATATTTCTACAACTCCGAATCGCAGCCTCTCGCCAACCTGAGCACCGGAGCAATCGCATCAGGAATCATGGCGGAAGACCACCTCTGGGCAAAACTGAATACCAAGGGCCGCAAAGTAGGCGGCTCGGCACAGTCCACTGGATCACTAAGCATGACGGTGAAGCCCGTAAAGGGCTGGCGCATCGGTGCTGACTGGGTTGCTTCGGCACGCAACTATTCCGATTACACTATCACGGGCAACAACCTCAGCACAGGCCAGACTATGGAACTGGGCGAACCCTGGAGAATTCCATGGGGTCACCAGCTTGACCTGAACGCAAGCTACAGCTTCAAGTTCGGAGGAATCAACGCAACCGTCTTCGGCAACATCAACAACCTCTACAACTACAACTACGTGATGGATGCCACCACATCGGCAACCAGCAACGGAACTTGGCAGAACGCCTACGGAGTATTCTATAACTTCGGCCGCACTTACACACTTCGTCTCAAACTCACATTCTAAGACAACGATATGAAGATTTCAGTTAAAAACATATTTTTCGCCTTAGGTGCGACTGCCATTATGGCTTCCTGCGGCGAGAACTCCTGGAACGACCATCTGGACGGCTTCGAACCGGGCGTAGACTACAACGCCGCGATCGAGGGTGAGTTCATCATGACCGGCACAGACTACACTGCCGTAGCATCCAACGCCACCAATAAGGCTCTTGCCGAGGCCGCAGGTCTCAGCAATGCCCTCAAGGCAGTGGGAAACAATGGACTCTTCTCTGCCGAAATACCGGCGAAAGAGTATCTGCCCGCGTATCTCGCGTCAAGCAGCGCTCCCTACTTCCTCGCTCCCGAGGGTTCCAAAATCAACGTCACATTCGAGGAAACCGGAGTGACCGATCCCATCATCGCACAGGTGGCCGGAGCTGCTAAATATACCGTCAGCAAAGACGACTATGTCAACGCATGGGGAAGCGACAAGGATTACATCGATGCTTTCGCTCCCATGACACCGGCGGAAAACAAGCTTCCTGCTATTCTCAAGAACGCGTATCCTGATGCAGCATCCGGCGAACTGGCGATCATAAGCTATAATGAAAGCGCAACCAACCCCATCTTTATCTCCGACTCGGACGTTGAGGAATTTATCGGAGGCACTTTCTTCCTTGTTGCCGACGGTGCAAACGGAGCCGGTCCGATGGCCAACAAGACCTACGGATACCTACCGCTCGTTGAAATGACGGTCACTGACGGAACTGTAACTTCAGATGAAATCAATGCTTTCACGTTCATCCCTACCGATGGAGGCTATTTCATTAAAGATGCTTATGGACGCTATGTATATCTGTCTAAAGATTTCAATAGCTTCAATTTCTCTGAGTCACTTCCTGACGAAGCTTATGTGTGGACAGTGGATGTAGCTTCCAACGGACAGGCCACCATAACCAATACCGACAAAGGAAAATGGATTCAGTATGACGGCAACTACTCAAGCTGGGGCGCATACCCCGAGGCAAAAGGTTCACTTCCAGTGCTCTATAAGGCTCCGGCCCCGAAATTCTATCTCGTGACGGAAGATGGACACGGAGCTGGTCCGGTTGCAGCTGATAAGCCATATGGTTATCTTTCAAGCATCGACATGACTGTAGAGAACGGTAAAGTGACTAACGCGGATCCCGCTAATGCATTCACATTTGAGATCACTGTCGGAGGCTATTACATCAAGGACAGCTACTGACGCTATCTCTATCAGGCCGGCACTTACAACAATTTCAACTTGTCGTCCGAACTTCCTGAAACAGGAGCTGTATGGACTCTGACAGAAGATGCCGCTGGCCTTGTCACAATCACCAACAA
>JAIDTS010000447.1 GCA_029060585.1 Muribaculaceae bacterium | reverse complement strand
ACCGGCAAGGGCGTCGCAGGAACCTACATTCTTGACATTGCCAAATCCAAGGCCCAGATGGCTATGCGGATGGCCCGGGCCGAGGGATTTCCGCTTCAGGTCACCATAGAAAAAGACGAACTACCATTCTGACGCGATGAACTACAGCAAAAATTTTCAGATATGTATCCAGGCAGCATGTATGCTCGCCGACAGAAAGCGGCATCAATTCCTCACTCCGGAGCACTTTCTGCTTGCAATAACCGCGCTGCCTGCCTGGGGTAAGTGCATGGCTCATCTACCCGATGCCAATGTAATCTGCTTTGAATTTGAACTCTGCTGCTATATCAACGAGATGGAGCAGACACCTGAAGACATATGGGAGGAACTGAAGCAGCAGCAAGAGTATCCTGCAATTCCCATGTCGGAACTTATGCAGGATCTCTTCAATCGAATAGAGATGCAATGCTCTTATAGCGGACGCGATGAAGCCGATATAGAGCACGCCGTGCATTCACTCTTCCTTCTGGAAGGATCGTCAGCCTGTCATATGCTCAATTCCATCGTGAGCAACCGCGGTGGATTTATCGGTAGTCTGACAAGCGAAAACAAGAAATACTCCGAAAACACTCTTCCTGTAGATGAACTTCTACAGAAAATGATTGAAAAACTGGAAAATGAGTCCAATTCAGAAAATGAAACGGGAGTTGACCTATCTAATCTTGATGATGACTACGACTCACACAGCTGGATAGACGATGGCTATGACTCTAAGCGTGACTGGCACGAGGAAGTGGTCTGCATCAACGATATAGTAGATCAACGTAAACCTCTCATCGGGCGTGAAAAGGAACTCGAGCGCACCATACAGGTGCTATGCCGCAAGGAGAAAAACAATCCTCTTCACATCGGTGAACCAGGAGTCGGCAAGACCGCAATCGTCTATGGACTCACCCGCATGATCAATGACGGGAATGTGCCCGAACGTCTGAAGGGAGCGAAAGTCTACCGTATGGAGATGGGAGGCCTTGTAGCCGGCACACGCTACAGGGGCGATTTCGAGGAAAAGCTTAAGAAAATCCTCGAGGGAGCATCAAAGGAGAAAAACGCCATCCTCTATATCGACGAGATCCACACAATGATGGGGGCCGGCGCATCGAGCGAGAGCGCTCTCGACGCGTCAAACATCCTTAAGCGATATCTTGAGGAGAGCGACGTGCGCTTCATAGGGGCCACTACTTTTGAAGACCATAAGCGCTCCATGGGACATAATCGCGCCGTTAGTCGGCGCTTTCAGGAGATAGAGATCTGCGAACCGAGTGTAGAGGAAACCGCGAGAATCCTCACGCAGTTGCAGAAAGGATATGAGGATTTCCACGGAGTGGAATATGCGCCGGGCGTCATGGAATTCGCTGCCCGGATGAGCGCGCGGCACATCCACGGCCGCTTTCTCCCCGACAAGGCCCTCGACCTTATAGACGAGGCCGGAGCCTGGCGCGAGCTCCATCCCGCAGACGATGGAAGCAGCATAGTCGACGAGGCTCTCGTGGCGGAAGTGCTATCGAAGATAGCCCGTGTCGACGCGCTCGGGATGACTGAGGAGAAAGCGGAAAATACACGTTCACTCGCCGAAAGAATCCTTAAGAGCGTATACGGACAGGATGCGGCGGTGACCGATGTTGCGGAATCCGTACTTATGGCACGCGCCGGACTCAC
>JAIDTS010000446.1 GCA_029060585.1 Muribaculaceae bacterium | reverse complement strand
GTATGGAAGTATATACCCCAAGGGATATGGGTCTTCCACTGCCTGGAGAAGGAAAGGACGTTGCCAGTACCAGTTGTCGTTGGCCGGCTTATAATATCGTCCGTGACTGTGCCAGAGCGCAACATTGTCGCCCTGCATACCTTTGGTGATGGGGGAGAGCGGTTCGGTTGTCCGCACGAAAGGAATGTTCTGTCTATGTTCTTTGGGCAGCTTGTCAATGGAGTTGATGTAATAGGAAAGGGGCTTGCCGCTCACTCGGAGATCGATGATGAAGTCTGAGAGTGAATCCGGCATGGCTTCTCTGGCCTGTCCCTCAAGCTGCTCTATGTATTCCTTATTTATCGGCAGATAGGTGAAGTTTTCGTTCAGGCTGAAGATAGCCTTGCGGTTGAGTGAGTCGGTCTTCACGCTGTTCACCCTTAGTCCTCCCGGGTTGTGGCTCTTCGGAATAAGCTTTATAAGCCGTTCGTTGATCGAAAGAGTGAGTGAGTCGTTGCTCGGCGTCTCCGCAGGTGGAAGGGTAGCGGTGGCGCGTGGTGCGGTAGTCGCAGTGCGTTTCTTTCTCGTCCTTGTGCTTTTCTTCGAGCTCTTTTTCCTTGAAGAAGCTGTTGTCTTTGCAGAGGTTTTAGATGTTGATTTCTTAGTGGATGATTTCTTTTTTTTAGTGCTTTTCCTACTTGTTTTCTTTTTGGCTGCTGAAGCCTGAGTGGTTTCGAAAAACTCTGTGTTTAGTATGTCGGGAATGCCCAGCCAGTCGCACACTCCGAGGGATATGGCGCCGGCGGCTATAAGTGTAAGGTATCTCTTGCTGTTCATAATCTGCAAAATTACCAAAAAATCCCCTCATCACCAACCCCAAAACATTTAATTTTTGTGAAAATTGCAACTTTCATCCTTTCTCGACCTTTGACCATAACCCATTATATCCATAACCCAATAACCTCATAACCCCTCAAGTTGAGCGAAGCGAAACTTAAATTAGTTTTCATTAAGTCTGCGCCTTTCGAAAAAAAACCGCGTGAAGAAGATGAAGAGTAATGCCCCCGCACACTGCATGTAGGCCGTGACATGGAAGGCCTCCAGGAAATCGATGTTTTCTGCTATTATTCCTCCGAGCAATATGCCGAGACCCATTCCGAGATCCCATGATATGAGTATGGATGAATTGGCAGTCCCTCGCTGATCATGTCGGGCTACCTTTATGAACATATTCAGGAAAGCGGGATACATCTGTCCGTTGCCTAAGCCGATAAGGAGTGCCGAGAGATAGAAACTCCACGGAGTTATGACGAAGGCGAACATTCCGTAACCTATCAGGGAAATAAGCACCCCGATCAGAGCGTTGTGTGTCAGAAGTCCTTTTCTCAGGCTTTTGGCTCCGAACAGCCGTGAGATGAATAGTCCCCCTGATAATATCATGAAGAAAATACCTGTTCCGTCGGTTATGTTAAGTTCCTGTTTGCCGTAGAGTGCTACATAGTTGCTCATCACTCCCCAGCATGCACCGAAGAAACATATGTTGACTGCCAGAAGCCATGCGCGTCCAAGAAAGAAATGGTCAAGGCTGAATTTCTGCTTCCCCTCTACCTTCTGTCGTCTGGGGAGCTTGACCGATGTACTGCATATGAAACCTGCGAATGCAAGGGCAAGCGAAAGCCAGAAGAGTAAGGTGAAATTATCGGTCAGATGGTATATGTAGATTCCAACGCTTGGGGCGATCGCCATTGCGAGATTATTGCTCAGTCCGTAATATCCTATCCCTTCATTGCGTCTGCTCGATGGTAGCACGTCGATTGCTGCTGTGCTGTTGGCTACAGTGGTGGCTCCAAATGGAATACCGTGCATCGTGCGAACTATGAAGAACATAAGTAAGGTGCTTGCCCCAAGATAACCGCTGAAGCAGAGGAAGAAAAAGAAGAAACAGAGCATCAGCACCTTTTTCCGGTCGAAGGTGTCTACAACGAATCCGCTGAATGGTCGCACAAGAAGTGTCGCTACGATATATCCCGACAGCACCACACCTATAAGGTCTTTGTCTGCTTTGAACTCCGAGTCAAGATAAAGAGGAAGAAGGGGTGTGAGCAGATAAAATGCGAAGAAAAGAAGGAAGTTGCAGAGCATCACCTTGAGGTACTCTCTGTTCCAAAGCTTTTCTCTATTTTCTTTTGTCATTTCCATATTCTTTACATCTTCACTCGCTTCGCATGGTTTCGGAAGGAGATATTTTTGATATTATCCTGCTCGGGAATATCAATGTGAGATAGACGATGACGATAACCCCTAAGTTGAGAATGCCGAATGCTGTCCAGTTCATTTCGATGGGAACAAAGTCTATATAGTAGCTCGATGCATCGAGCTTGAATATATGGTATGTCTCCTGGATGAATAAAACAGCGAGTATTAATGCATTCCCGATTAGCATCCCCACTATGGCTACTCTGAGTGCAAGATAGATGAAAACCTGGCGGACTCGGCCGTTAGGCGCTCCAAGCGATTTTATAAGACCTATGAAACGTTTCTTGTCGAGAATGATGGTCAGCATTCCACTGATAAGTGTCACGCAGCCGACAATCATCATGAGCGCAAGGACCACCGTGACATTGGTGTCGAGCATGGCGAGCCAATGGAAATAGCTTGCCCCTTGAATATGCGCGTTTTCAAAATAATATTTCTTATAAATCGTGCCGTCGGCCGATGCTGCATTGAAATTCCGCTGGATTGCTACGGTCTCCTCATCAAGCCTGTCGAAATCCTTGGTCGTTATTAGTATGCTTGACCCTTGATTTGGCTTCAGTCCTGTAAATGCTTCGGCAAGTCCGCGGCTGCCGTAGACCATAAGGTCGTCATATGCGTCAAAATGCGAATCATAGATACCTGCTATCCGTATGCGACGGACTTTTACATCATCATTGATGAAATAACAATCTACTTTTTCGTCTTGCTTCAATCCTAATTGACTTGCAGCCATACGCGATATTACGACATCTAGTCTGCTGGAATCCTGCGAAAAGTCCGGAATCTTACCCGAAATGAGATTGGATTTAAGAAACTCACGTGTGGCTTTGTCCTCAAGACTTTTCAGGAAGACCCCCTTGAAATCGTTTGGTGTCTTGAGGATTACAGGAATCGATATCTGAAGGGAATAATCCTTGATGCTCTCTTGTGTGTTAAGGAGATTTCTTAGGGTAGGAGTCAGGGTAATAAGGTTGTCAGCCTCACCTGCACTTACGGTCATGACAATATGGGAGGTAAAACCTAACACCTTGTCGGTGATTTCCCTCTTGAATCCCAATACTATGGCTATGGAGGCTATCATTACGGCAACGGAAAGCGCTATGGCAGCTGTGGCTACCATAACTCCGGGACTCCCTTTGCGACCTTGGCTTCCTAATGCCAGCCGTCGGCCAAGATATAACGCGTAGTTCATGCGATATTTGTATCTTTTGTGTTTTACTCTGCAAAATTAATCATAATTCCTCAATTCTTCCCCCTATCTTTACCGATTTCTTTATCAACGATCCCGATTTCTTGACTTCTGTATCATTTCTCACATCATTTGTTTCAAAAGCATCACTCCTCAACTTGGACTCACTGAAGTTTGCTATTATCAAAGCGCCTGGATTGAAATTGCGGAGTGGAAAAAGAAAAAATTAACGAAAAATTTGCGGGTTTTGATACAATTTGCTAATTTTGAAAAATGAACTGAATGAGATGATTTTATCTGAGTCTCATTTTGTAAGTCAAAAGTGCTTATTCATAGACAATCTAACTTAATAATTGAAAACAATGGAAGAAAATCTCGTGAAAACATGCCTTCACGACCGCCATGTGAAACTTGGGGCCCTGATGTCGCCCTTCGGCGGTTTCGACATGCCAATTCAGTATAAGGATATCACTACTGAGCACAACGCTGTGCGAAATGAAGTGGGTGTTTTCGACGTAAGCCATATGGGTGAGGTACGTGTCTCGGGGCCGGAAGCGTTCAAATTCGTTCAGCATATTTTTGTCAACGATGTGACCGGAGCTCCGGATGGACAGATTTTCTATGGCATGATGTGCTATGAGAACGGAGGTACTGTCGACGACCTTCTTGTATATAAGGTGAACGACAATGAGTATTTCCTTGTGATAAATGCTGCCAACATTGATAAGGATGTAAAGTGGATCTTCGATAACGCTGAAGGTTATGACGTCAATATCTCAAATGAAAGCCCCTATTATGGCGAACTTGCCGTGCAGGGTCCGAAAGCGGAAGAGGTGCTCTCTGGAATCCTCGGTCTGCCTCTTGAGGAAATTCCCTTCTATAACTTCAAGACCTATCATCTCGACGGTGAGGACGTCATCATCAGCCGCACTGGATATACAGGCGAGGATGGATTCGAGGTATATGGTTCACATGATTATACTGTTCGCCTGTGGGACAAACTAATGGAGGCAGGCGTGCAGCCTTGCGGTCTCGGTTGCCGCGATACCCTTCGTTTCGAAGTAGGTCTTCCTCTTTACGGCGACGAGCTTGCTGCCGACATCTCTCCGATCGAAGCCAGCCTCTCCATGTTCGTTAAGCTCGATAAGGAAGAGTTCATCGGCAAGGAAGCCTTGGCTCTCCAGAAGGCCGAAGGCGTGAAACGCCGCATAGTAGGTATTGAGTTGGAAGGAAACGCTATTCCACGCCATGGATATCCAGTGGAGGTTAATGGTGAGGTAGTAGGAGAGATTACTACAGGATATCGCTCCATTTCTACAGGGAAATCAGTCGCTATGGCTATGATTCAGAAACCTTTCGACAAACTCGGGACAGAGGTGGAAGTCCGCATCCGCAAAAAGACTTTCCCCGGAAAAGTCGTGAAGAAGCGTTTCTACGACAAAAACTACAAAAAATAAGATTATTTAGGACTTTAAAGTCCTTAAAGACCTTAAAGTCCTAAAGACCCTAAAACCCCTGAATTAGAATAAAAAATTAACATTTAAATCAAAATAAAAATGACTATCAAAAACGACCTCCGCTACGCGGAATCTCACGAATGGGTAAGCCTTGACGGCGACATCGCTACTGTTGGTATCAC
>JAIDTS010000445.1 GCA_029060585.1 Muribaculaceae bacterium | reverse complement strand
ATTCAATCTCCTTCGTATAGCTCCTCCGCCTCTTGTGCTGGCGGTTGGTGAAGGCATCCCACTGGTTCTGCACTTTCGCGTTGGTTTCCAGCTCCGGATTTGACTCCACATATTTATATCCGTGGTCGATGAAGGCGGGAATGAGGTCCTGGAAAAGAAGAGCGTTCACACCCTTGCCCTGGTATTCCGGCTTTACGGCTATCAGCAGCAGGTCGACCCTGTCGTTCTTTCCCTTCAGCCCCTTCAGCAGGTGGATCCATCCGAAGGGGAACATCTTTCCTTTCGACTTCTGCAGCGCCTTGCTCATCGAGGGCAGACAGATGCCTACCCCTACGAGTTTCTCGTCTGAGTCGACGATGCAGCTCACGAGACTCAGGTCGAGCAGTCCAAGATAGACGTCGATGTAATGTTCTATCTGGCGGTCGGTGAGAGGGGAGTACTGGTAGAGCTTCTCGTAGGCCTCGTTGATGAGCTCGAAGAGCGCGCGGCCGTATTTCTCCTTTATCTCCTTCCTGCTCGTGAACTTGACCACCTTCAGCCCGAACTTCTTCTTTACTATCTCCGAGATGCGGTTGTGCTTCTCCGGAACTCCGTCGGGCACCTCCATCAGGTATTCCACCCAGTCCGTGTCCTTCTCGTAGCCAAGCGCGTGCATATGCTCAGGATAGTAGGAATAGTTGTAGATCGTGGCCATCGTGCTCAGCTGGTCGTAGCCCTCCACGAGCATACCCTCGTAGTCGAGGTCGGTGAATCCGAGCGGACCCACTATGCGCTTCAGCCCCCGCTCGCGGCCCCAATCCTCTATCTTCTCAAGCAGCCCGCGGCTCACCTCGATTTCGTCGGTGAAGTCTATGAATCCAAACCGGATGTCTTTCGCCCCGTGCTTCTCGTTGAGGGTATTGTTGATGATGCCTGCGATGCGGCCAACCGGCTTTCCGTTCTTGTAGGCCATGAAGCAGCGTACGTCGCAGAAGTCGTAGGCAGGGTTTTTCTTCGGGTTGAGGGTGTCGATGTCGTCGCTCACCAGAGGCGGCACGAAATAAGGATTGTCCTCATACATGTCGATCTGCAGCTGCACGAACTTCCTCAGTTCCTTCGGCGTCAGCTCTATTTCCTTTATCTCAATCATTTCTTTTCAGTGGTCGTGTTTAGTTTAGTTAGTCGTATACTCAAGACTTAAGACTCAAGACTTAAGACTCAGCGTTATGGCGATAAGCACTCCCAGCATCATTATGATGAATCCAAGCAGCATCCACATCGTGGAAGTCTGGCTTCTCTCGATCAGTGCCAGCTTCAACTGCTGCACATTGTTGATAGACCCTTCGGGATCCTCCGCCTTCTTTGCCACCCGTCGCAGCTTCGGCAACTGCTCCGGCAGATTGTCGAGAACTCCGTTGATAAGCCGCCCGTAATTGATGATATCAAGCTTCGTGTCCTGATGCTCAAGCCTGTCCCTATGGTCATAGCCCACATTGATAAGCTTCAGATTCTCGTTATATTCCGTGAAGATGATGTTTTCGGGCGTGATCGGCGGATGCTTTATATGGTTTTCCTGAATATACTCCATGACGTCAGGAAGCTGCGTCGTAAGCCTCTGTATTATCTTTGGTGTCAGACGCTTCTCGTCGATCAGTCGACGCAGCGAATAGCCATACACGTCATCGGTGATGATCGCCCTTCCGATTCCCGGAACCTCATCAAAGTCATTCACCACCACCAGGTTTGGATGAATCAGGTTGTAGCGGATGTCGAATTCCTTCTCAATGATGGCCTTATATTTAGGGTCGTCGCGATATTGCTCCTTCAGGGCCTTGAGCATGATCCACTTGCCGTATTTCTTTACGGTATACACATCGTAGATATCCTCCTCCCATTCCGGCAGGAGCGTAAGCTCCGACCAACGCCCCGTAGGGTCGTCGATCGGTATCAGCTTCTCTTCCTTACTTATATAAGCGCTCATCCTTTGTGATTTATTATAAAAACAGGCTATCAAGCCGTCGTCCCGCAGCCCATTCCAAGCGGCTTGTCCGCATTCTGAAGACTGAAGGCTGAAAACTGAAGACTCAATCTATGATGTCGAATCCCGTGTATTTGCGCAGGCATTCCGGAACGACGATGCCCTCCGGCGTCTGGTTGTTCTCCAGGAGAGCCGCCACGATTCTCGGGAGCGCAAGCGCGCTGCCGTTGAGCGTATGGCAGAGGCGGATCTTCTTGTCGGCGCCGCGGTAGCGGCATTTCAGGCGGTTGGCCTGGTAGGTCTCGAAGTTCGAAACCGAGCTAACCTCAAGCCAGCGCTTCTGCGCCGCGCTGAAGACCTCGAAGTCGAACGTGATGGCCGACGTGAAGCTCATGTCGCCGCCGCAGAGGCGAAGGATGTGCCAGGGAAGGCCCAGCTTCTCGAGCAGTCCCTGCACGTGGTCTTTCATCTCCTCAAGAGCGGCGTAGCTGTCTTCAGGCTTCTCAATGCGCACTATCTCCACTTTGTCGAACTGATGCAGGCGGTTAAGTCCGCGCACGTCCTTGCCGTAGCTGCCAGCTTCCCTGCGCCAGCAGGGCGAGTAGGCGCAGTTTTTCTTCGGAAGCTCAGCCTCTGGGATTATGACGTCGCGGTAGATGTTCGTCACCGGCACCTCCGCCGTCGGGATGAGGTAGAGGTTGTCGAGCTGCACATGATACATCTGCCCCTCCTTGTCGGGAAGCTGACCTGTGCCGTAGCCAGAGGCCTCGTTGACTACGAACGGCGGCTCCACCTCGATGTAGCCGGCCTTCCACGCCTCGTCGAGGAAGAACTGCTGAAGCGCGCGCTGAAGGCGGGCTCCCTTGCCGATATAGAACGGGAAACCGGCTCCGGTCACCTTCACGCCCAGTTCGAAATCGATGATGTTGTATTTCTTAGCGAGATCCCAGTGGGGGAGGGCATCCTCGGGAAGGTCGGGTATCACGCCCCCGGTCTTCTCTACTACGTTGTCTTCGGCCGTCTTTCCCTCGGGCACACCCTCGTAGGGGAGGTTGGGCACCGTAAGCAGGAGCTGGGTCATCTTCTCCTCGCATTCCGCCAGGCGGTCCTGCAGACCGGCGGTCTCCCCCTTGATGCGGGCCACCTCGGCCTTGGCCTGCTCGGCCTCCTCTTTCTTTCCCTCCTTCATCAGGCCGCCGATCGACTTCGACAGCTTGTTGAGCTGGGCGGAGTCGCTCTCCGTCTTCTGCTGGAGGCGGCGGCGCTCTGCGTCTATTTCAAGTATTTCCGTAATGACAGCGCGGCCGTCGAAACCCTTCACCGCGAGCCTGCTGATCACAAACTCCGGATCAGCCTTTATAGTGCTTAATAATAACATGGTCTTATCAATTCAAAATTCA
>JAIDTS010000444.1 GCA_029060585.1 Muribaculaceae bacterium | reverse complement strand
GCTCCCCACCCATCAAGGACGTGCTGCGGAAAACGTACTCTTTTCCCATCTTGTCAAGGAAGGCGACTATGTCCCCGGCAACTCGCATTTCGACACAACGAAGGGACACATTGAATCGCGTAAGGCTTTCGCCGTAGACTGTACTGTCGACGAAGCCAAAAACACACAGCTGGAGGTGCCATTCAAAGGCAATGTAGACCTCCGCAAGCTTGAGGAAGAGCTAAAGCGCCATAACGACAGGATACCATTTATAATAGTAACCATCACCAACAATACCGCCGGCGGCCAGCCTGTCTCGATGGAGAATCTTCGTGGAGTAAGGAAACTCGCCGACAAATATGGGAAACTCGTATTCTTCGATAGTGCCCGCTTCGCGGAAAACGCATATTTCATCAAGGTACGCGAGCCGGAATTCAAAGACAAGACAATAAAGGAGATATGCCGCGAGATGTTTAGTTATGCCGACGGCATGACGATGTCTTCTAAAAAAGACGGCCTCGTGAATATGGGCGGATTCATCGCTACCGACCGTGAGGATATATATGAAGGCGCCAAGCGCTTCCTCATTCCATTCGAGGGATTCCTCACCTACGGAGGGATGAACGGCCGAGATATGGCAGCGCTCGCTGTCGGACTTGACGAGAATACGGAGTTCGACATGCTACAGACACGCATCAAGCAGGTGGAATACCTCGCTTCGAAACTCGATGAATACGGCATCCCCTACCAGCGCCCCGTAGGCGGACATGCCATCTTCATAGATGCCGACAAGGTGCTTGATCAGGTACCCAAGGAGGAATTCCCGGCAGAGCGGCTCTCGATAGAGCTCTATCTTGAAGCCGGAGTCAGGGGTTGCGAGATCGGATACATGCTCGCTGACCGGGATCCAATCACAAGAGAGAACCGCTTTGATGGGAATGATTTCCTCCGTCTCTGCATTTGCCGACGCACTTACACCGACAATCACATGAATGTCATCGCAGCTGCATTAAAGAATGTCTACGACAGGCGACACGACATAAAGAGAGGTGTCAAGATCAGGTGGGAGACCGAACTCATGCGCCATTTCACAGTAAAACTCGACCTTCTGGACTGATAAAACGACTATTTAATGATTATTCAAGAAAAAAATCATTAAAAAAGTTGCGTATTACAACAAAAAGCACTACCTTTGCATTCGCTTGTGAATTTTCTGTTCTGCCGGACAGAGAAAACACGGGCGAAAGACAATCTCAATATCAATAAACCGGCAAGTTTTATGGCAACAAAAATCAGATTGCAGCGTCATGGC
>JAIDTS010000443.1:5610-7704 GCA_029060585.1 Muribaculaceae bacterium | reverse complement strand
ACCATAAGCGACAGAATGCCACCTATGGCAATAAACGCACCTGCAGCAATAGCGGCCACGAACAGCCGCCCGGGGTGCTTAAGCGTATTCTCTATCTTAGCGCGACCTCCATTGATGGAAGCGGCCAATGTCTCGGAAGGAGTCTTTACATTCATCGTTTTTTTAGATAAGGCATATGACTTGTTTTGGGGATACCTGTCATACCGACTTGCAAAATTACTAATTTTTTTTGAATTTATATAAGGCCTCGACCATAAAGGGCCAATACAATTTCGTACCGATGGATTACGTTTCAATAATGGATCATTTCCATTAAGAAGGACGTAAGGACCTGTTCTTAACCAACGATTTCAACAGACAGCAAAAAATGAAATTGAAAAGCCTATCGTGTTTATTACTGACTGCGGTTTTTCCAACACTTGGACTTGCCGAGACTCCTAACGTCGACTTTACACGCACGGAAGAAATCAACGACACCGTGCCGGAGACTGCATCCTCGCTCGATGAAGTCGTGGTTAGCGCCGTTCAATCAGGAAGAAGGAAACTTCGTGGAGGCACCAATACCGAGATCATTACTTCAGCCGAACTGAAAAAGGCTGCATGCTGCAATCTCGGAGAGAGCTTCACCACCAATCCTTCTGTCGATGTCTCTTACACTGACGCCGCGACGGGAGCACGGCAGATCAAGCTTCTTGGATTAGGCGGCCAATATGTGCAGATGCTCACAGAGAACTACCCGAACTTCAGAGGAGCGGCCTCGGCCTATGGACTCGGCTACATGCCAGGTCCGTGGATGAGCTCCATCCAGGTCTCGAAGGGGGCAAGCAGCGTGAAAAACGGCTATGAGTCAGTCACGGGGCAGATCAACATCGAAATGCTGAAACCTCAGAACGACCAGTCACTGTCGCTCAACGCATATGCCAACCATATGGGGAAGTGGGAGATCAACGCCACCGGCAATCTTCATTTCGGAGAGAGATGGAAAGGCGGACTCCTGCTTCATGCCGAGAATTCCTTCGCCAGCCACGATGCCAATGGAAATTCCTTCATCGATGCCCCGAAGATTAGACAATTGTCCGGCATGACGCGCTGGATATATCAGGGCGACCGATATGTGATGCAGGCCGGCGTAAAGATTCTCGACGAACTAAGGGAAAGCGGACAGATCGGCTCACACTCATCCCACATCCGGGATCCCTATACAATCAGTATCGACACCCGCCGATGGGAGGCGTTCACGAAAAACGCATACATCTTCGACCGCGAGAACTCCGGCAATGTCGCGCTCATCCTTTCAGGATCGTTGCATAGCCAGGACTCCAGATATGGAAGACAATTCTATAATGTAGACCAGAAAAACGTATATGCCTCCCTGATGTATGAGCAGACATGGAGCGAGACCCACGCGATATCCACCGGAATCAGTCTCAACGGCGACTATTACTCACAGGAAATGGATATCAGCCGTCAGTTTCCCGGAGTAAGCAAAGTAAATGAGAATGAGACGACTCCCGGAATATACGCGCAGTATACCTTCACTCCTTCACCGAAATTCACAGGAATGGCAGGCTTGAGATACGACCACAGTTCCATCTACGGATCCATGATCACTCCGCGCCTCCATCTTCGCTGGAATCCTATGGAGCAGCTGTCGCTCCACGCTTCCGCAGGCAAAGGCTACCGTGCTCCTCATCCCTACGCCGACAACACATGGCTGCTTGCATCAGCCCGCAGCATCTTGATCGACGAAGACCTGCATCAGGAAGAGGCCTGGAACCTCGGCGGCGGCATAAACGGAAAATTCAGCATAGGCTCTGTAGGGTTCGACTGGAGTGCAGAGTATTACTACACCAATTTCCTGCATCAGACAGTCGTAGACCTTAACATGGATCCGCATAGCGCCCATATTATGGATCTCACAGGAAAATCCTATTCACACTCAGCACTTGCAGAGATTTCAATGACTCCCATTAGCGAACTGACATTGACGCTGGCGGGAAAAATGGACGACGTGCGCATCGACTTCGGACGCGGCTTGGAGGAAAAGCCTCTCAATTCCCGTTGGAAAGGACTCTTCACGGCTTCATACGCCCC
>JAIDTS010000443.1:0-5510 GCA_029060585.1 Muribaculaceae bacterium | reverse complement strand
CAGAACTGCGAGAACAAGATCAAGTCCAATCTCCGTTTTGAGAAAGGAATAAAGAAGATAGAGACCTCACTCAAAGACCAGACCGTCACAGTGACATACGATGACACTAAGACCGACTCTGAAAAGATCATCGCCGGATTCAAGAAAGTAGGCTACACTGCAGTCGCTTCCGATGGAAAGGCAGCTCCCCAGAAAGACTGCTGCGCCAAGACCTCCAAATGCGAGAACAAAGAAGAAAGCAAGTGCGAAGGCAAGTGTGGAGATCACTGCAAAAACCATAAGAATTGAAAATTCCTCCCAATACCAAGGCCCCGTCTCTGTTTTTGAGGCGGGGCTTTCGTATTAAAAGATATTGAGTCAACCAATCAACCACATAGGCCTCCAACACGTTATCATATTATACTACAATAAAAAATTACTACCATGGAATTCATAACAGAAAAAGACAGGATATATGCCACCGACAGCTCAGGCGATGTGGTAGCCGAAGTGACGTTTCCGACACAGGACGGAGTGTCGACTATCGACCATACATATGTAGATCCATCACTGAGAGGAGAAGGGATAGCAGGTAAGCTTGTAAAACTCGCTGCCGACAAAATCTTAGCCGAAGGCAACAAGATAGCCGCCACGTGTTCATACGCCGTAGCATGGTTCAAGCGGCATCCCGAATACCATCTCGTATGCTCCGGCCCGGTAGCATGCCGAATCGACCGACGAAGATAAGATACCACCATGGGAAAGCTATTGGAACGGCGTAAGGCCGTACATCATTTTGGCAATCTGCCGGGAAACGGCACTGTGGAACATTGCTCGATGAGCAGTGACGTGTTGGGTGTCAATAAGGATTTCTCCATATATCTGCCTGACGGATATGAAGACAGCGACCGGCGTTATCCTGTCTTGTACCTGTTTCACCCGGCGGGAGGCACGCATGAGATGTGGATAAGCATGGGCAACGTGCCTCAGATAGCCGACGATGCCATCCGCTCCGGAATGGCTGTGCCTATGATTATCGTAATGCCGGATGCCAGCGGCAATGGTGATTTTCATCTCGGACAGCATTTGGGCTACTTTTCAGTTCCCGGCTGGGATTATGAGTCGTATTTTCACAATGAGCTGATTCCGCTGATCGATTCTACGTATAAGACCATCGCGGATAAGAAGCATCGAGCCATCACGGGAGCGTCAATGGGTGGAGAAGCGGCTATCGCCTACGCCCAGAAACATCCGGACGTATATGGAGCGTCGTGCGCCATGAGTGGCATCCTCGGACATCCGGAGCAAAGCCAAATGGCACAGACAGACAAGGACTATGCAGCTTCTCTTATCGCCAATGATCCATCAGCATATGTGACGAACGCCACGCCACAGACAATCGAACAGCTTAAGGGTATACGATGGTACGCCGATTGTGGCGACAACGACTACTTCTATGAAGGTAATGTCGGATTCTTTCTCGCCATGAAGAAACAGGGTGTCCCAATCGACTACCGTATGCGCAGCGGAGTGCACGGCTGGTATTACTGGATCACCGGCCTTGCCCCGATACTGCATTTTCTGTCCATCGG
This sequence comes from Muribaculaceae bacterium, assembly GCA_029060585.1. Next base: position 3,939 of record JAIDTS010000443.1, on the reverse strand, counting down.
ATTTGAGTAGGTGCTTTTACCTATATTAGATACTATGACTCCACTTATGCATGCTCGAAAATTTCACACAGAGAGCACAGAGGAGCAGAGTATCAAGTCTTTATGGGATTCGTGACTCGGTTGTGGCAAGCTCGCTGAGTATACGGCCGGCTTCGCGTCGGCCGGAGTACGCAGAGAAAGCTACACAATTCAATAAATTAAAACGTGAGAAATTTAAATATCATGATAAAAGTGTCCTAAATTTTAGGACACTTTTATTGATTTCTGTCCTAAATTTTAGGACACCATGATTTAGAAAGCTACTAAACATAGACCATGTATTTATATCTTCCAATCTAAACAAATCTGCAATAATCGGCAGGTATACCTGCCGATTCTGCAATTATTCTTAAAGTCAATAGTCCATGACGGCCAGACTGAAGTCTGGAGCATAATTATTAGTTATCCGACCTGATTTTACTTCGAAAATTTGAGTCTTTATGGCCAGATAGCACGAAAAATTTATTAACTTTGCAAAAAACATGAATATGACGCATACTGATCTCGAAAATATATTGACAGGGAAAGGCATCAAACCGACGGCCAACAGGATACTTGTCTTGAAGGAGCTGATGGGGAACTCTCATCCGGTCAATCTTGCGGATCTGGAGATAACCTTGGCGCCGATGGACAAAGGAAGTATCTTCCGTGTGCTCCAGCTTTTTTCCGAGAAAGAGATCATCCATGTAATTGAAGACGGCAGCCGCTCCTTGAAATATGAAGTATGCCATGCGGAGCATCATCACACCGCATCAGACCAGCATCCACATTTCTACTGCGAGAAATGTGGTGAATTATACTGTCTTGACAGCATATCCTTGCCCGAATTAAAGCTTCCCGATGACTTCAAGGTGAAATCAATCAACCTAATGATAAAGGGAATATGCCCAAAATGTCAAACTGATTCAGACACAATATTACGGAATACTAAGAGTTAATTTATCATATATGGAGAAAGAAGATATCATATTGAAGGGAGTTGCGGCAAGGACCGGGCTGCCACAAAAAGGGGTAGCTGCTGTCATCAAGCTACTGGATGAAGGGGCAACGGTTCCTTTCATAAGCCGTTACCGCAAGGAGCTGACCGGAAGTATGGACGAAGTGGCTGTCCGCGGAGTTGAGGCAGCTCTCAAGTCGCAACGTGAGCTCGAGGCACGCCGGGACTTCATCCGCGATGCGATAGCTAATGCCGATGCCCTTGACGCCAAGACTGCCGAACTGCTCGACAAGGCTTCATCCATGACCGAATTGGAGGATATCTACGCTCCATACAAACCTAAAAAGCGTACTCGAGCCACAATTGCGCGCGAAAAAGGACTCGAACCTCTCGCTAAAATAATAATGTCCGGGCGTCCTGACGACTGCAGTGAGGCAGCACGGCGGTTTGTCGGGAAAAATGACGTCAAGGATGTGCAGGAAGCTCTTGAAGGGGCTTCCGATATAATAGCTGAATGGGCATCAGAATCTCCCCGGCTCAGAAATATCACTCGCAATCATTACCAGCGGGTAGCCTCAATTTCCTGCACTCCCGCAAAGGGTAAGGACGACGAACTGAAAGCTTCTCCTTTTGCCCAATATGCTGATTTCTCGCAGAGTGTGAGGCGAATGCCATCCCATCAATACTTGGCCCTTAGAAGGGCAGAGACAGAAGGACTCGTAAAAGTGAAATATGAGTTGCCTGAGAAAGGGGCAGAATTGCGTGAAAAGCTGATGGATAATTTCGGCCCACATTATGCATCGAGAGAATGTTCAGACATCATCGATGCTGCAGTGGAAGATGCCGCGAAAAGGCTTCTATGTCCATCCGTAGAGACTGAAGTATCAGCCTCGTTGAAAGAGGAAGCCGACAAGGTGGCCATTGACATATTTGCCGGCAACCTGCGCCAACTCCTTCTCGGTGCACCGTTAAAAGGGCACCGCATTCTTGCCATTGATCCCGGTTACAGGACAGGGTGCAAAGTCGTGGCTCTTGACCAGCAAGGTAATCTTCTTGACGATTCTGTGATATATCCCGTGCCACCCCGCAATGACTTCGATGGAGCTCACAAGACCATAGAGCAACTTATCCGAAAGCACCGACTTGACACTGTGGCAATCGGGAATGGCACGGCATCGCGCGAGACCGAAAAATTCGTAAAAGGGAGCGGTCTTGTACCGGAAAAGGCGGTCTATATCGTCAATGAAAACGGGGCGTCAGTATATTCGGCTTCGGATGTAGCAAGGAAAGAGTTTCCGGATAAGGATGTCACTGTGCGCGGAGCCGTCTCCATAGGTCGCCGTCTTATCGACCCACTGGCTGAACTCGTAAAGATTGATCCAAAATCGATTGGGGTAGGTCAATATCAACACGATGTAGACCAAACCAAACTCAAGGATATGCTCGACTATACTGTCATGAGCTGCGTCAATGCAGTTGGAGTGGATGTCAACACTGCCAGCGAGCAACTTCTCTCATACGTGTCAGGAATAGGACCGGCTCTTGCTAAAAACATAGTTGCTTACCGGACTGCCAACGGTGATTTCAGGACTCGAAAGGAATTGAGGAAAGTGCCTCGCCTTGGCGACAAGGCGTTTGAATTGAGCGCAGGATTCCTGCGTATTCCGGGTGGTGACGAACCACTTGACAACACCGGCATACATCCTGAGAGCTATGGGATGGTAAAAGAGATGGCCAAGAGTATACGTCGCGACGTTTCGGGACTTCCAGCACAAGAAGAACTGCTCGTCAGCATCGACATAAAGGCACTTGCCGATAAAGGGATTGGAGGCATAGAGACTATGACTGATATCATCTCCGAATTAAAAAAGCCGGGACGCGATCCTCGCACCGATGATGACAACGAAGCTTTTACACCGGGAATTGAGGATTTCGATCACTTGGAGGAAGGAATGATACTTCCGGGCATCGTCAACAATATCACCGCTTTCGGGGCATTCGTTAATCTCGGCATAAAAGAAAATGGTCTTCTTCATATCTCACGGATATCAAAGAGACGTATATCTTCAGTAGGAGAAGTACTGAAGCTCGGCCAGCGCATTGAAGTCAAGGTAATAGACATCGACCGTACACGCAAACGCATCGGTCTTGAATTAATGACAGAACCATTAAAAAAATAGAACTAATGACAGAACTTGAAGTTCTTAAGGAGAGACACTCAGTAAGAAAATATCAGGACCGTCCTCTTGAGGAAAGTGCCGTCAAGGCCCTGAAGGATGAAATCTCCAAACTAAACCACGAGGGGAATCTAAATATGCAGTTAGTGCAAAATGAGAGAAAAGCATTCAAGGGTTTTCTTTCATATGGTAAATTCTCCAACGTGTCTAACTATATTATGATCATCGGAAAGAAGTCCGACTCGTTGGAATACAGAGCGGGATACTATGGGGAGAAGCTTGTGCTTTACGCTCAGAGCATAGGGCTCAACACATGCTTCGTAGGCTTGACCTACAAAAAGATAGATGGAGCCTTCGAAGTGGGGAGCGATGAGAAGATCTTGCTCTGTATATCCATAGGCTACGGCGAGACCGACGGCGATGGAAACCACAAAATCAAACGCCCGGATCAGGTAAGCAATGTAACTCCTGACTCTCCTGAATGGTTTAAGAACGGAGTGGAGGCAGCCTTGTTGGCACCTACCGCCATCAACCAGCAGAAGTTTTACTTTGAATACATACCGGAAGACAAAGTCAAGCCTATCAAGGGGTCGTCACTCGTAGGCTACACAAAGATCGACCTCGGCATCGCCATGTATAACTTCGAAGTAGGAGCCGGACGCGACAAGTTCCACTGGGTGGATTCGCCTCTATAACTGCGACACTATTTCACTTCATAAAGCTACCCGTCACGCTCTCCGGATTAGCGCGAATCGTAAGCCACGACCGTGTACTCGTAAGCATGGC
>JAIDTS010000442.1 GCA_029060585.1 Muribaculaceae bacterium | reverse complement strand
GAGCGTCTCTGGAACACAGAACCTCCGACAGGCAAATACCGCTACTATGACGGCATGGTCTATTTCCTCTCCATGCTTCACGTCTCAGGCAATTTCTCTCTTTAGAGTCACACTTCGATGAAAAATTCGTCTGTAGTCGAAAAATATCAATAATTATAAGAAAAATTCGAGTATGTTAGAAGTATCTTAGATGATACGGAGTCGGTCAGATTTGTTCGGGCTTGTGGAGTGTATAGACATGATTGCGTATCTCTTCGGCGAGCTGCGGGTATGATTTGCCAGATCTCTTCAGGTCGGAGACGCTTATGGGTTTTCCAATAATTATACGGAATCGCTTTCCTCGTGATGCACACAGTTCGGCAGGAAGGGTAGCTTGCTCTATATTGACCTTTATGCCGAGTTTCTTCCTCCATTTTGCGAGACGGTAGAATCGCTTGCGATTGAGGGCTACAAATCTTATAGGGATTATGTCGCGGTCATTCTCGATTGCCTTCTGCACGAATGCCTTCTGCCATTTAAGGTCGTGTATCTCTCCTCCGGGATGGAGCCTTGACACGAGCCCTGCAGGAAAAATAACGATTTGTCGGTCAGAGGCGTATTCAGTGTTGATAGCCTCTGCCGCAGCCCGAGCTTGAGAGCCGTATTTATTGATCGGAAGAAATACATTGCCCAGGGGCTCTACATTCATGAGGAGGTCGTTGACGAGAAATCGAATTTTATCATCGCCGTAACGCTCTCCTAATACCGCGATAAGTGCGATACCGTCAAGGCCACCGAGAGGATGATTGGAGGCGAAGACTATACGACGATTCTCTACAGGAAGATTCTCCGTACCTTCCACTTCAATATCAATGTGAAGGTGCTTCAGAACTTTTCTTGAAAAGGCGCTTCCCTGAGAAGGATAGGTCACTCTAAGAATCTCGTTGAGTTCATCCTGATGGATTAGGCTGGAGAGAGCCGTATAGAGGAATCCGGGTATGAACTTCTGCTTATGCAAAGGGATTCTCTTTTTGAGAATCCCTTCTATGTCTAACTGCAACAATGGTCTATTCAAATTCATAATGCATAATTCATAATGCAAAATTATTTGCCGGTGCCTTTCTTGGCTCCGCGCCAGGTGGCGTCCTCGTCGTTGACGGAGTGCTCCTCGTCCCAGAACTCTTCTTCCCATTCCTCGTCGGTCTCAGGCATCCAGTCCTCTTCCTCATCGTCATCCTGATGGAAGATAAACTCGTCTTCCTCCTCCACTCGATGGTGACGGTCGAGGTTGCGGTGGGTGATCGTAGACTGGGCAAGATTATCCTCGGAGTTGATCTCACGCCAGAGAAGGTCTTTAAGCTCTGTAAGTCCGAATCCTGTGACAGCTGAGATGAATACCGTCGGTACACCTTCCGGAAGTTCCTTCTTCATCTCCTCCATCATCTCCTCGTCGAGCATATCGCATTTCGAGATGGCGAGCACACGGCTCTTGTCCATAAGCTCTGGATTGAACTGTCTCAGCTCGTTGAGAAGGATTTCGTAATCATTCTTAATGTCGGAGGAGTCTGCCGGAATCATGAAGAGAAGCACAGCATTTCGCTCTATATGGCGCAGGAAACGGAGTCCGAGACCTTTCCCCTCGCTGGCTCCCTCGATGATGCCGGGGATATCGGCCATCACGAAACTCTGGCCGTTGCGGTAGCTTACGATGCCGAGACTCGGCTCCATGGTCGTGAAAGGATAGTCTGCGATTTTCGGTTTGGCAGCCGAGATGGCTGATAGGAGTGTTGACTTTCCAGCGTTGGGGAATCCGACGAGACCTACGTCTCCGAGAAGCTTGAGCTCGAGCACGACGGCCTTTTCGATTGCCGGTTGTCCCGGTTGCGCGTATCTTGGAGCTCGGTTGGTTGAAGTCGCGAAATGAACGTTGCCGCGTCCTCCCTTTCCACCACGCAGAAGCTTGATCTCTTCTCCGTCGCGTGTGATCTCACACAGGTATTCGCCTGTATCTGCATCAAACACAGTAGTACCTACCGGCACCTCTATAATTCGGTCTTCACCGTCCTTGCCGGTGGATCTGTTTTCACCGCCGCTCTGTCCGTCGGTAGCAAAGATATGCCGTTGATAACGAAGGTCGAGAAGAGTCCATTTATGGCGATTGCCACGAAGTATGATATGCCCACCTCGACCGCCGTCGCCGCCGTCAGGTCCACCCTTAGGTATATATTTAGCGCGATGATAGTGTCTGCTTCCCGCCCCTCCCTTGCCGGAGCGGCAAAGGATCTTTACGTAATCTATAAAATTCGATTCAGCCATAGTTTCCTTAATTCATAATGCACAATGCATAATTCATAATACAGTGTTTCACTGACCGAAAGGACGGGACGTGACTTCATTCGCATATCGGAAATCATCAGGAGACCCAATATCTATCCAGGTTCCTTCTATAGCGAAATGAGACACTTTCAGCCCTTTTGCTATCAGTGATTCCACAAAGTCCGGAGCGTCGAGGTATTCTCCCCGTTTAATTTCGCTCAAGACCTTACGGTCTATTATATATACACCTGCGTTGGCAAAATGGTTGAATGTCGGCTTCTCTTCAAGTCCCGTTACCCTGTCGCCTTCAGTCCTGAGAATGGCAAAAGGAACCGACACTGTGTAAGGCACGGTCGCCATGGTCAACACGGCTCCGGAGTCTACATGATGACGCCATAGTTTCTCGAAATCAATATTTGTGAGAAGATCGGAGTTCATCACAATCACGTTGTCCTGACTCAAATTCTCGATCAGCGCCAGGCTTCCGAGAGTGCCGAGACGATATGGTTCCTCCACACATTTGACGCGTCCGTTCCATTTCGGGGCATTGAAATGCTCGATGATTTGCTCCTTGAGGTAGTTGACAGTCACAAATATATCGTTCACTCCATAACGCAGTAACGAATTGATGTTATAATCGATGATTGGCCTGCCTCCTACCTTCAGGAGAGGTTTTGGAGTGTCGAGGGTCAACGGGCGCAGACGTTCGCCTCTCCCTCCAGCCATCAGCACAGCATCTGCCGGGATTGCCGACTTCATCTTCCGGAGGTCGATTATGTCAAAGAGTATGCCCTCTTCTGTGACTGGCAGAAGGTTTATTCTTCTCTCTCTTGCATGCGCCACCGTTCGGTATCTCTCTTCGGGTGAGGCGTCGGTTGTCAGAGAAATGAAATTCCGGAATGCTATCTCGCAGGCTCTGTCATCAGTTGTGTGACCTGCGATCAAGGCCCTCCGTATGTCGCCGTCGGTAACGCTGCCGATGAGTCTTCCGCCAGAATCAACGACGAACAGTGTCATGGAGTCGCCGCTCAAGAAGTTGAGCGCCACAAGGGTATCCCTTATCGTAGTCTCTCCGCTTATTGTATGACGGTCAAGGAGGGTAGCCCTCGGCCCCTCGGAAGGGGTTGTAAGAGTACTGTTCATTTTTCCGTTTCTTCAGTATCTTCAGGAATCAGCGGCGTCTCGTCATCCTTCGGTCCGTCATACATCTCCTCGATTTCTTTGGCGTACCTTTTGGCCACTATTGGGCGTCGTACCTTCATCGTATTGGTCACTTCACCGTCGGCCATCGAGAAATGGCGGGGAAGGAGAGTTATTTTCTTTATCTGCTCGTAAGAGGCGAGGTCTTTCTGGAGTTCATCGATTTCTCCCATCAGCATCTCGATCACCTGCTGATTCTTCAGGAAAGCTGCCTTATCTTCTGTCTCGATGCCTTTCGATTTCGCCCATGCTGTGAGCTGGTCCATATTGGGCACGACGAGAGCCGTGACGTACTTGCGTTCGTCACCGATAACTGCAAGTTCGTCGATGTATTTATTCTCCGCAAGCCGGCTTTCAAGAAGCTGAGGAGCTATGTATTTTCCGTTGGATGTCTTGAAGAGGTCCTTTACACGTTCAGTGAGTACAAGGGCCCCGGACTCAGTAAAGTATCCGGCATCTCCCGTACGGAACCATCCGTCGTCGGTAAATGCTTTCGTATTGGCATCTGGATTGTTGTAGTAGCCGGCCGTCACGGTCGGCCCTTTTACGAGAATCTCACCCTCTTTGTCGATCTTGACCTTCACCATCGGGAGGGGCCGGCCGACAGTTCCTATCTCATAATCCACGAATGGGAATGCAGACACGGTAGCGGTAGTCTCGCTCAGACCATAACCGATGATGACGTTTATGCCGATAGACTGCATGAACTCCGTGATACGGGGGCTTAGGGGAGCTCCCGCAGTCGGAAACATCTTGGGATCGGGCAGCCCGATAGTCTTCTTGACTTTAGAAAAGATACGCTTATCCCAGAACCGATATTCCTTTTCAAGCCAGGACGGCACTGGCTTTCCTTCGCGACGGAATCCAAGGTTGCGGCGGTATCCGACACGGATGGCGCGCCCTACCATAGCCTGCTGCACCTTGCTCATCTTCGAGATCTTCTCCTTCACTCCGGCATATACCTTTTCCCAGAAACGCGGGACGCAGGTCATGATATTGGGCATCACCTG
>JAIDTS010000441.1 GCA_029060585.1 Muribaculaceae bacterium | reverse complement strand
CGAAGATGGAAAAAATCAATGCACTGGGCCGTCGCAAAGCAGCCGTTGCCCGCGTTTACCTCACCGAAGGTACTGGTAAGATTACAATCGACAAGCGTCCTCTCGACGTATACTTCCCCTCTTCGATTCTTCAGTATGTCGTAAAACAGCCTCTAAAGACTCTTGACTGCGAGGAAAAATACGATATCTACGCACACCTCGACGGTGGCGGCTACAAAGGACAGGCTGAAGCTCTCCGTCTCGCTATAGCCCGCGCCCTCGTCAAGATCAATCCCGAAGATAAGGCAGCACTCCGCGCAGAAGGCTTCATGACCCGCGACCCGCGCGCCGTAGAACGCAAGAAACCCGGTCAGCCCAAGGCCCGCAAGCGCTTCCAGTTCTCCAAGCGTTAATCATTTTCCATTACGCTTCAGAACTTCAGCATAGAGTTTAGCATCTAAATCATCCGGATGCCGGAGACCTAAGACCCGTGCCTACCGGATGATTGGGATTAAATCCACAAAAAGAAAGTAAACAACCAAAACAAAACAAAGAAAATGGCAACACCATCATTCGAACAACTCCTGGAAGCAGGATGCCACTTCGGCCACCTCAAGCGCAAATGGAACCCGGCTATGGAGCCGTATATCTTCATGGAGCGCAACGGAATCCACATCATCGACCTCTATAAGACAGCAGCCAAGATCGACGAGGCTGCAGCAGCTCTCAAGCAGATCGCCAAGAGCGGTAAGAAAGTGCTCTTCGTAGCCACCAAGAAGCAGGCTAAGGAAGCAATCGCAGAGAAGGCAGGCGCAATAGGAATGCCCTACGTGATCGAACGCTGGCCCGGCGGTATGCTCACCAACTTCCCCACCATCCGCAAGGCTGTGAAGAAGATGACCACCATCGACAAGATGGAGAAGGACGGCACATTCGACAACCTCAGCAAGCGTGAGAAACTTCAGATCACCCGCCAGCGCGCCAAGCTCGAGAAGAACCTCGGTTCAATCGCTGACCTCGGCCGCCTCCCGAGCGCACTCTTCGTAGTAGACGTAATGAAGGAGCACATCGCAGTGGCTGAAGCAAACCGTCTCGGTATTCCCGTATTCGCTATGGTCGACACCAACTCCGACCCCAGCAATGTAGACTACGTGATTCCCGCCAACGACGACGCATCACGCTCGATCGAGATCGTACTCGACGCACTCTGCTCCGCTATGGCAGAAGGTCTGCAGGAGCGCAGCGTAGAGAAAGCAGACACCGAAGACAAGGAGGAGGGCGCAGAGGCTAACCCCGGAAAGCGTCGTCGCGTTCGCCGCAACGCTGCCGCTGCTGAAGCTCCTGCTGAGGCTCCCGCAGCCGAGGCAGAAGCTCCCGCCGCTGAGTAATCACATGGTTTAAGCCCTTCAAAGGGCTTAAACATTTTAACTCTTAACAATTAAACTTCTAAACCATTCATCAAACAATGGCAGTATCTATAGAAGATATCAAGAAACTGCGCACCCTTACGGGCGCAGGCATGATGGACTGCAAGAACGCCCTTGCCGAGACAGGCGGCGACATCGAGGCATCCATCGAGATCATCCGTAAGAAAGGCCAGGCTGTAGCCGCTAAGCGTGAAGACCGTGAGGCTGCAGAAGGTTGCGTCCTCGCTGGCACTAAGGAAGGGTTCGCCGCTATCGTAGCCCTCAAGTGCGAGACTGACTTCGTCGCTAAGAACGAATCGTTCCGTGCTCTCACCAAGAAGATTCTTGACGCAGCCGTAGAGGCTGGAGCCAAGACTCTCGACGAAGTGAAAGCCCTTCCCCTCGAAGGCCGCACTGTTGCTGAGCTCGTCACTGACGAGATCGGCAAGACAGGCGAGAAGATGGAACTTGGTGCCTACGAGTGCATCGAGGCTCCCTCTGTAGCAGCCTATGAACACCTCGGCAATAAGCTCGCCACAATCGTCGGTCTCAGCGTAGCAGGAGTAGACAACGCTATCGGCCGTGAGATCTGCATGCAGGTGGCAGCAATGAACCCCCTCGCAATCGACCGCGACCATGTAGACGCACATGTGATCGAGAGCGAACTCAGCGTAGCTATCGAAAAGACTAAGGAAGAGCAGGTGAAGAAAGCCGTAGAGGCTGCTATTCGCAAGGCCGGCATCAACCCCAACCTCGTAGACAGCGCAGATCACGTGGAGAGCAACATCGCAAAAGGATGGCTCACCCGCGAAGAGGCTGATAAGGCCGCAGAGATAGCTGCAAAGGTAGGCGCAGAGAAGGCTGCAAACCTTCCCGAGGCTATGATCCAGAACATCGCAAACGGTCGTCTCAACAAGTTCTTCAAGGAGAATTGCCTTATGGAGCAGGAATACCACCGCGATGCAAAGCTGACCGTAGGCCAGTACCTCAACGGAGAGGTGAAGGGCTGCGTTGTAGTTGACTTCAAGCGCGTAAACCTCAACCAGGACTGATTTTAAATCATATATTTATTGAAGGGCCCGCAAACAAGCGGGCCCTTTCTTTGTTCTATATATAGATGCACATGAGGATCGCTTATGTGCAATCCTTAGGATAAGAAATAAACCACCACTATAATCTATCGAAATCTATCGACTATGAAAAAAGACAATAAGGAGGCTTTCGCAGTAGAACTAACAGATACAGACCAGTATTTCAGAAATATTCCGGAGTCGCTTAACGCGATTCTCGAGGCGTCGGTATGCAGAAACTGGGATCTTCCTTCCCTTTCCGACTATAAGGGAGAGACTCATACATTCGCTAATGTAGCGGAAATGATCGCGAAACTGCATATTCTTTTCGAAGCGGCGGGTATGCAGCAAGGTGATAAGGTGGCAATCTGCGGCAAGAATTCCGCAAAGTGGGCCACAGCCTTTATCGCCTGCCTTTCATATGGAGCCGTAGCGGTCCCGATTCTTCATGAATTCAAACCGGAGACCATCCACCATCTTGTCAATCATTCCGACGCAAAGATCCTTTTCGTCGACGAGGCGATCTGGAAGAATCTCGACTCGCTCGATTTCCCTTCTCTTGAAGGAGTGATCTTCATCAGCGAGTACGGCATGCCGTACTCGAAATCCGAAAACTTCACTATCGCGCACGACAATATTGAGAAATTCTTCAAGGACAAATATCCTCACGGATTCTCCACAAAAGACATCCATTGGTATAAGGACAGACCGGATGACCTCGCCGTAATCAACTATACATCCGGCTCTACTGGCATGAGCAAGGGTGTGATGCTACCCTACCGCTCGATATGGAGCAACATAAAGTTCTGCATGGAGTTCCTTACATTCCTTCGCCCTGGCGACGGAGTACTAAATATGCTCCCGCTCGCCCACCTCTACGGCATGGTGATAGAGATGCTACATCCCTTTGCAAAAGGCTGCCACTGCACATTCCTGGGCCGCACCCCCTCCCCTGCCATCCTTCTGTCTGCCTTTGCAGAGGTGCAGCCGAAACTCATCATCACTGTGCCTCTTGTGCTTGAGAAGATAGTCAAGACTAAAGTATTCCCGGTCATAAACGAGCCAAAAATGAAGTTTTTGCTCAAGATTCCTTTCATCAACGGCATAATCTACCGAAAGATCAAGGATCAACTCGTAAAGGCACTTGGAGGCCGGGTGCAACAGGTCATCATCGGCGGAGCGGCGCTTAATGCCGAGGTCAACGAGTTCCTGATGAAGATAAAATTCCCTGTGACTGTCGGTTACGGCATGACGGAGTGCGGGCCGCTCATCACTTACGAGACTCCTGATAAGGAAAAACCGGGAACTGTAGGCAAGATCGTGGAGCGAATGGAAGCGAAGATCGACTCGCCTGATCCGGAAACTGTACCGGGCAACCTTTGGGTGCGCGGCGACAACGTGATGAAGGGATATTACAAGAACGACGAGGCGACCAAGGAAGTGATGCGTCCTGACGGATGGATGAATACAGGCGACCTCGTCACGCGCGACCGCCAGGGCAACATCAGGATAATGGGAAGATCCAAGACAATGATACTTGGCCCTTCTGGCCAGAACATCTATCCTGAAGAAATCGAACAGAAGCTCAATAATCTACCATATGTAGTGGAATCAGTCGTAATTGACGATCACGGCAAACTTGTAGCATTGGTATTCCCCGATTTCGATGCGATCAAGAAAGATGACAAGGATGTCGATATCGTCATGGAAGAGGATCTCAAGAAACTCAACCCGATGCTTCCCGCCTACTCGAAAATCTCGGAGATCCGCGTCTGCGACAAGGAATTTGAGAAGACACCCAAGCGCAGCATCAAACGCTTCCTCTACCAGCCATAAACAACTCTAAATTACCCATTTTTTAAGGCCCCCTCTCTCATGAGCCGGGGCCTTAAATCTTTAACAGAATTAAATCTTATTTGTAAGTCACAAAACTTGATGACTAAGGTGCAAGAATTAAATCAAAAAGCTGTTCTTTAAGACCAAAAGCGACAATACTTAAAACACTCCGACCACAAGAGTCTTTACTATTGCAGTCCTGAGCTCGTCAAGAT
>JAIDTS010000440.1 GCA_029060585.1 Muribaculaceae bacterium | reverse complement strand
CAAGGCCGTCCTTATAGACGAGAACAACAATCCGATAGCACAGGGTAGCCACGAATGGGAAAACCAGCTTGTCAACAACCTCTGGACTTACAGCCAGGAGGCCATCTGGTTCGGCCTTCAGGACTGCTACCGCGACCTCCGCGAAGACGTGAAGAACAAATACGGCGTGGAGATCAAAAAGCTCGCTTCCATCGGGATCAGTGCGATGATGCACGGCTACATGCCATTCGACAAAGACGGCAACATGCTCGCTCCCTTCCGCACGTGGCGAAACACCAACACCGGAGAGGCCGCAGCCATCCTCTCGAAGGAGTTTGACTACAATATTCCTCTCCGCTGGAGCATCTCGCATCTCTACCAAGCTATTCTGAACGGCGAGGAACATGTGAAGAACCTCGCTTTCCTGACGACTCTGGCCGGCTACATCCACTGGCAGCTGACGGGCGAGAAGGTGATCGGCATAGGCGACGGCAGCGGCATGCTTCCAGTAGATCCCGAGACCAAGAACTACAGCGAAAAGATGGTGAAGAAGTTCGACGAGATGATCGCCGACAAGGGTTTTGACTGGAAACTCAAAGACGTGCTTCCGAAAATCCTCGTAGCCGGAGAGAACGCCGGCTTCCTGACAGAAGAAGGCGCGAAGCATCTCGACATCTCAGGAAACCTCGAGGCCGGAGCACCCCTATGTCCGCCTGAAGGCGATGCCGGCACCGGCATGGTGGCCACAAACGCGGTGAAACAGCGCACGGGCAACGTCTCTGCCGGAACGTCTTCTTTCTCTATGATCGTTCTTGAGAAGGACCTGAGCCGCCCCTACGAGATGATCGACATGGTGACGACTCCCGATGGCAGCCTCGTGGCTATGGTGCACTGCAACAACTGCACCTCCGACCTCAACGCATGGGTAGGTCTATTCCGCGAATATACTGAACTGCTGGGAGTGCCCGTAGACATGAACGAGATATTCGGCAAGCTCTACAACAACGCCCTTAACGGAGACCCGGACTGCGGAGGTCTGGTAAGCTACAACTACTTCTCCGGCGAGCCCATCACGGGACTCAACGAGGGACGCCCCCTCTTCGTGCGCAAGGTTGGCAACAAATTCAACCTCGCCAACTTCATGCGTGCCAACCTGAACGCAGCCGTAGCCTGCCTCAAGATCGGCAACGACATCCTCTTCGACGAGGAGAAGATCAAGGTAGACCGCATCACGGGGCATGGCGGATTGTTCAAGACTCCGGGCGTAGGACAGCGCATCCTTGCCGCTGCCCTCAATTCTCCTATCTCAGTGATGGAGACTGCGGGCGAAGGCGGCGCATGGGGCATGGCATTGCTCGCAGGCTATCTTGTCAACAATGTAAATGACCGTAATCTCGCAGACTATCTCGAGATGGAGGTATTCGACGGCAACACCGGCACAAGCATAGCTCCGACAGAAGAGGACGTAGAAGGATTCAACCGCTACATCAAGAATTATCTGGAGGCACTCCCGGTGGAGAAAGCCGCGGTTGAATATTTCAAGTGATGCGTGGCGCGTAGCGCGTGGTGCGTATCGCGATGAGCTTAATGCTATAATTATTGTAAGGTCCGTTTCCGGGTAGGAGACGGACCTTAATTATTCCGGGAATACAATCAATTCAAATTACTCACTACGCGATACACAATATATAAAAAACGCTGTGGCCGGGATTTTCACAAACTCCGGCCACAGTGTGATTTTTTAGATATTGCAACTACTTTCACAAGC
>JAIDTS010000044.1 GCA_029060585.1 Muribaculaceae bacterium | reverse complement strand
TCATCGCCACCGACGACTGGATGGACGAATATCTCTTCCGCCTCGTGGTGTATAAGAAATACGTAAGCCCGAAGATTCTGAAGGCAATGAAGCAGGAGCCCATCACCCTCCCTTCCTGGGATCACCTCTTCCTAAATAATTAATACATAATTCATAATTCACAATGCATAATTACTCAGACTGAGAAGTCGTCTGAGCATAGAATTCAAGGGCGCAGCCAATTATGAATTATGCATTATGAATTACGAATTAAAGAAACTTTCCGACGATAGAGAACGCCCCGCGCATCCCGAGCCGAGTCCAATGATAGGCGAAGCGGATGAGCGGGCGTTTCTTTTTCGGAATCTCCCTGAGTGCACGGAGGTAAAGGGGCATAGCGAATTCCGGATGTCCCTCTCTTGCGTAGAAGGCGGCGAGTATTGCCCGGCGATAGGTTACGATATTATGCAGGCGATTCCTGTCCTGGTGTCCGCTCTGATCAATCGTCCCGTCGATGGCATCGAGTGATTTCTCCCACTTTCCCTGCTTGCTCGAGAAACTCAGGCCGGTGATGCTTTCGGCCTGAGGATATACGTCGACAAGCGAACGGTCTATAGCGACTACGACCGGCTCATGCAGTATGAGGCGTGCCCCTGTCTCAAAATCATTCCAGACCGGAAATTCCCCGCGCCATCCTCCGCAAGACTTTATGAAAGAGGTCTTCACTGCATAACCCTGCGTGCGGAAGATGGCATGCACGAGATGACGCTCTATAAGGTTTCCCTTTATGGAATGTGTTTCAGCGCTTCCTTCGTCCCTACGGAAAGTAATGGGCCAGGCCACGATATCGGCTTCCTTTTCCCGACGCCACGCCGTCATGACCTCTGCCACGCATTCCGGCCTCATGACATCGTCGGAATCAAAAAACATCACCTTTTCAGTATCAACTCGCTCCAGACCAGTCTGGCGCGCATGGGCGGCCCCTGCCTTTGATTCAGACAGAGTCTCAATCAAGAAATCGGCTGTTTCGTTTTCTTCTTTCCATTTCTCTACCGCCGGAAGCGTGTCGTCGGTAGAGACATTGTCAACCACTATCACATGCAGCGGCCTATAGCTCTGAGACTTCAAGCTATCCAGACAACGCACTATCAACGCCGGCCGATTGTAGACAGGCACTACAATCGTCATTCTCTCTTTATGCGGGTTTTCAGATGGGTTCATGCTGATTTAACGCCCCATCTGTCTTAAAAATTGAATATCACTTGCAAAAAATAAGAGGATTTAGTAAATTTGCATTGT
>JAIDTS010000439.1 GCA_029060585.1 Muribaculaceae bacterium | reverse complement strand
CTTCCTCCTAATATCGTGCTATCTCATGCCGCTCAGAGTGACGGATCGGTTATCTATACTGCCGAAATCACCGACCTTCCGGCATGGAATCCCGAGAAAGGAGCCCCTTCAGCTTCCGTGTCGGCACCCCAACTCATAGTGACCGGTATGTTTCCTGACGTAACGGCTCTCTATAGCCATTTCCGGAAGTTTACGGATGGATCAGATGCTGGAAGTCCCGAGATAGATCGCCTGGCGGCGGAAATAGCCGCGAAAGCAAGCGAGCCGAAAGCGATAGCCGACAGCACTGCCGCCTGGGTGCGCCGCAACATCCGCTACCTCGCCGTAGAACACGGAGAATACGCGTACCGTCCTGAGCCGGCTCCCGACGTGCTGAAAAACCGTGCCGGCGACTGCAAGGGTTCCGCCAACCTGATAAAGGCTCTCCTTAAAGCCAACGGTCTTGACGGCCGACTTGTATGGATTGGCACCAACGGCCATATTCCGTTCGAATGGGACAAGGTTCCCGCCCTCTGCTCTGGCAATCATGTCATCGCCGCATGCCTTCTCCCCGACACCACCCTTTTCCTTGACGGGACAGCTACATGGGCTCAGCCCGGATATATCCCTCCTTCCATACGCGGACGCCAGGTGATCATAGAGGACGGTGAGGACTGTATCATCTCACGTGTTCCCGATCCTGGCATAAATGATGACGGAGAATACATACAGGCCGGATTCGAGATAGAAGGCAATGACCTTAAGGGCAGACTCAGTATTGAACTTCGAGGAAAGAAGAGATCTGAGCTTCTGGCCGCATCCTCGACAATCGAACCTCGCGACCGCGAACTTCTATATAAGCGTATGCTCAACTATCCGCGCAAGACCGCGGAGGCAACATCGATAGTAATGAGCGACAACTCCTCCTTGAGGCAGACTGCTGGAAATATCCCTCCGAGGTCAGCGGTCATTTCCGCGGATGTCGTAGAGAAGAACGCTGCGAAGAAAATTGGAGACAAAATCTATGTCGACCTCCAGCCGCTGCGCGACGCAATGCTCGAGCAGCCCGACACCGCAGGCCGGACGCGCCCCTACGCTTTACCCTACGGATACACTAACGCCTATCATTATTCCCTCAGGCTCCCTGAAGGGTACGCTCCATCCTCAATTCCCGAGAATCTGGCAGTCGACAATGAATGGTATGAGGGCACGATAGAGTATACATATGATGAAAATGAAGGAGTGATAGAATGTCTTGCCTCGATACGCACGAAGGCTCTGGAAGCGTTGCCATCCGACATTTCGAAACGCAACGAAGGGGTGAAGGCATTGAAGAGGGCTTCATCTGCCCAGCTGACACTTTCTCCTAAATGATAAATCCTCAAAACACTATATTATGAGAAGACTGACCACATCACTGATTCTCGCGCTCCTTATGCCTATGGCCATGATGGGAGCCGACGCAAAGTTCTTCCGCAAAGCAGCCGACAGGGTATGGAACATGCGTCCTGACCTTTTCGATCCGCACCGTGAGATTCCTGATTCCATAAAGGAGGGCGTTTCTGCGGTCATAATCGGTGAATACAACTATATCCAAGGTGGATACAAGGCTTTTGAAGATGCCCGCGGCGTAGAGACACGTTCTGAAAGCGAGACGTTCACCCGGCGCATGGTGAAGCTTCTCGACCAGAAGGCCGTCGAGGAATTCTCGAAGCATGAATTCGGTGAGTCTTCGCGCATCGGGGCCCGTCACCGCAAGAGTCTCGCTGAGGCCGACCACGCGTTCGGCGCGAGAATACATAAGCCCGATGGAACTGTCAACGAAGTGGACCTGTCGAAAGCCTATGTCATGGATGAAGGTAAGAAAGGAGGAAAGAAGAAAGGCGCTTCCAGAATCATAGATATTCCGGGCCTTGAGCCAGGCGACGTACTCGAATACTTCACCTATATACGAGGGATGGCCAGCGAGCTCGACCTCCCAAAGCAGAGGGTGATGCTGATGGCTGATTATCCCGTGCTCGACTTCGTGGTGGAGGGTGTATTCAGTCCGAAGCTTACAGTGGAATGCCGCGGATATAACGGCGTGCCTCTCCTGGAGACCGGAACAGACAAATCCGGCAACAACACTGTATGGCTCAGAGGAGGCAATCTCCCCGTGCTGACCGACAGACGATTCGTAAACAAAGTCAGGGAACTTCCCTTCTATGATTTCTACATCCTCAACAATACCTCTCCCTATCGATACTATCCAAAATCAATGCGCGGTGGGGGTCTTTATCAGAATCCTCTCCCCGGAACCATATTCCGCGACATATCGCTCGGTCTGGCAGAGGCTAACTACGACAGATCCAACCTCCCGGGGAAAATCCGGAAACTCATAAAAAACTACCGCAAGGAGCATCCGGAAGCCACTCCGCAGGAGCTGACAGACATGGCATGGACAGCCGCCAACTACGCCAACCTCACAGACAAGGACGGCTCTGCCTCCGACTATTGGCTGTCGCTTATCTTCTGCGACGTGATAAAGAAGGAGAAACTGGCTGAGGAGGCCGGTGTGGCATTCATAAATCCTACAACCGATGTGCCGACCAACGAGATCCTTAACTGGCGACAGCCGGATTTCGGCGCTCTTGTCGATGGCCGTCTCTATCTTGTAGGCAGCATAGAATCGTTTCTTCCCGGTGAGCTCCCTGCCGAATACCAGGGTCAGTTGTGCGCCTCCTATCCGGGCGACCGCAAGCAGCTATTAGACTTCACGACTCCTACCGTCATCACTACACCCTCGTCCAAATCGGGTGATAATCGTATTACAGTCAACTCAGTCATAACGCTCGGCGATGACCATGACGCTACCGTGACCAACGAACTGATATGCACAGGGGCCGCCAAAGGCATGTCGGAGGGATTCATATCCTCTGAGGAATGGTTCGGAATGCAGGCTGCCTATCTCGGAGTAGAGAATGCTCCGAAGGTGATCCTTAAAAACGACAAGGTTGAGAAGATGAGGCAGGAGAATGCCGAGGATCTGTATTCCGACATATTCATCGGAGCAGATCCGGAGGTCAGCAATGTGAATGTAGCTTCCTTCGGCATAACTCCCGAACTGCCTGACTTCAGGATGATGTTCGACTCTAAGGTGAAGGAGATATCCACAGATGCAGGCGACGAGATCATCGTCAGGATCGGACAGTTCGCCGGCGACAACAAGCGCATTGAAGGAAAGCAGCGCGAGCGCATGACCGATATAAGTTTCCGGGCTCCATATCAGGAAAACTATAGCCTTACGCTCAACATTCCCGACGGCTATGAAGTGGAGGATGCCTCGCTTGATGCGCTGGCCAAAAACGTCCAGACCCCCGTCGGTATGTTCGTCACCGCGGCTAAGAAGGCAGACGACGGCAGCAGTGTGACGGTGGGGGTGCGTTCACGCATACAGCGTCCGCTCCTCAGCATCGCCGCGTGGCCGCACGTCCTCGAACTGACCGATGCCAAGGCGGATTTCGCCGATGCGGTTATAGTATTGAAGAAGAAATAAATCAGCGAAGCTGACGGAGCAGGGAGGTGAGGCGTTCGCCAATGCCGATGGTATAGCCCTGCGAGGCGAAGACTACCCTGTTGAAGGTGTCGGCCACAAGTATCACGGGAAGGTCGCCACCAGGAAGCTCGGTCCCTTCCATAACTCCCTTGAGGATGTCTCCTTGCGGATCGCTTCCGAGTATAATGCAGTGAGGGAGCTCCGGGAAGTCGGAGAGGTCGATATCGAACTCCTTGCCTTGGGTCAGGACTACAATCGGGCGTCCGCTGCCGTCAAGCTGCGCCGCGCTCTCTGCGATGTCGCGAAGGATATGGTTGGAAGGCTCGTGGTTGGCCTTGAGCAGTACAAGTGTGTAGTAGCCGCGTCCGGTAGCCGAAAGGAGCGAGGTTGCCTTCTCGGTTCCGTTCGGCGTGAAAAGACTTTCTGAGTCGAACGAGCCGATCACCTGTATTTTCGTATCGTCGTGTCGCACTGTCAGCGGAGTATTCATCCCTTCGGAGCCAAGACGAACGCTTTCGATGCGTGCCAGAACGCCTCCGTCGGCCATCCGCTGGCCTGTAATCAGAAGGTAGGTGCCGGCGTCCAGACGTTCCCCTTTGCCGAATGTCTCTGAAAGCGGCGCGAAATCAGGATAGTTGAGTAGTCTGGGTTCTCCACCCGTCAGTTTCGACACCGTGAAGTGTGAATAGTATTTCGGATCCGGCACTGCCGAAGATCCATCATAGCCGAGCGTGAGGGTTGCTTGTCCGTTCATGGTCGATTCGGCGACATTTTCGATGTCGAGCGATACATCCGTCCATTCCACACTGCCGTCATCCCCTGTTGCGCCATACTGGGTCTTGCCGGTGACGGGGTCTATACGCGACGGAATACCGAGACTGCGCGCCCCGGCCACGAAGAATACGTCGCGTGAGAGCGGCGAGGTGAGCCTTATTCGCCATACGGATTCCGGACTCATCGTGATCTGTTCGGGATACCAGTTGAGTGAGGCATCGATGTTCTCCCTGACCCATTCGGCCCACTTAGAAGGATCCTTTCTGAATCTGTCCGCCTCCTCCTCCGGCACGGAATCAAGGAAGAATTCGCGGAACGTAGTCAGTTCTTCGTCGGCGATGCGCGGCGACATGACGTAGGGCCCGAACAATACACCATGGTTGTCATCGACTGCTCCGATATGGTCGTCAAGCACGTCTCGCCCTACATCGGTGAGGTCTTTCTCCGTAAGCGATTCAAGCAGTAGAATACCCTTTTCCCTGTCGGAGTACGGGAGGGTTCTCAGAAATCCTGTAAGAGTGGAATGGTTCCCCCTTGCTTTCTTCATTATGGGTAGGAGTCGTTGTGCATCCACATCCAGGATGTCGGCTATGCGAAGAGCCTCCTCGTCGGAGCAGAATGTCGCTGTATATTCTCCACGGATGGAGTCCTCTCTATGCAGAAGGATGTCGTTGGCTTTGCGCTGTAGGTCGCTGACTGCAGTTTCCGTGTCGCGTCCTGCCGGAGGCGTGACGTCCAGTTCCATTTCAAATGGGTCGGATGCCGTGCGGTCAAGTTTGACCGTTACGTACCGCTCCTTGCCTACCGCACCTTTGCTTACCCCGAATCTATTTCCGTCCGAAACCCACAGCAGAAGGTCGCCGAGTCCGGCTACGAGCGAGGCTTCTCCCCGGGAGTCAGTTTTCTTTTCCGCTATCGGGTAGAATTCCGCGTAGTTATAGAGGCGGAAGGATGCCTTGGCGTCTACCGCCGGAGTTCCGTCCGGATACACGGCGCGTATGGTGATGGTGTCTACAGGAGCGTAGTTGTCCGTGACATTGATGAATGTTATTCCATCGATTTTATCAAGACGCTCCTCAGTCCCCGTATAGTTGCCGAATACTCGTGCGTGCATCAACATCCCTCGGGATGCCGGAGCGTTAAACCATCCGAGGTCGAGCACCGGTTCCGGTTCGCAAGCTCCGAGGAAGTGCCATTCTCCATCGGCCCAGGCCTCGACCCAGGCGTGATTGTCGTCGGTATGAGCCCATCTCGGTGTATAGACCTGCCGTGCCGGTATGCCGACGGAGCGGAGCGCAGCTACCGTAAATGTCGATTCCTCGCCGCATCGTCCGATGGCTGAACCGACCGTCTGCTGCGGAGAGTGTGTCCTGCCGTCGGATGGCTGATATGTCGCTTTCTCATGACACCAATGATTGACTTCAAGGATTGCGTCTGCCATAGACAGTCCATTCACACGCTCCTTGAGTTGCTCGTAGAATTCCGGACGGTGCCGGTCGAGAGCCTCATTGTTGACCCGCACGGGAAGCACGAAATGTCTGAACAGCGTGTCGTCGATCTGTTTGCCCCATGGCATCTCAGCCCGTGCCCTCAAAGCAGGATCAACCACATACTCCAGATAATAGTCGACCGAGCGGTCTGCCATGTCAGGCAGAGGCATATAGGCGTATAGCATCATGAGAGCGGCACGCTGCTCTGCGGAGAGCTGAAGCTCTTGGATATCGAGGCCTACGGCTTTTTCGATAGTGTCGCGCCGCTTTTGGAAATCGGCTTCTATTTCGGGTGTGAGTATCGTGGCAGATGTGGATAACCCGATCATTGCCAGTAGTGAGGATAGGAGTATCTTGGATTTCATAATTCTCCTAATTAATCTTTAATAAATTATCTTTTATCATTCCTACGATGTCGGCTGAGGTTGTGGTGCGGACATACTCGTCGACACCCGGAGTCCCCATGCTGACGCCGGAATGACGGTAAGTCATCGCAGAGCCTATTGTTGTCTTGGCCGATGCGTGGATCTCACGGACTCCGCTGCGCGCCACGATATCGGCTGCGTTGGCGGGCGTGATGCCCCCGGCCGCTATGAAGGTGATGTCGGGGAATTCCGACTGAAACTCTGCTATGAGCCGGATCCCTTCTGAGGCTGATTTTTCCTGTCCGGAGGTCAGTATGCGGTCGCATCCGAGCCTGATGATGTCGCGTACGGCCTGACGCGGATCTCGGCACATGTCGAAAGCCCGGTGGAATGTCTTATGCAGGCTTCCTGCAGTTTCCGCCAATCGTCGGCATACTGCCGTGTCTACATTTCCATCGCATGTGAGTGCTCCGAACACCACACCGTTTACTCCCATTTCGCGGCAGAGGGCGATGTCGCGCGTCATCGTGCGGATCTCTGCCTCGGAATAGAGGAAGTCACCGGAACGTGGACGGATAAGCACGTTGACCTTTATGTCTGGAACTGCCAGTGCCTCTTCGATCATTCCGGCCGACGGAGTGAGTCCCCCCTCGCTGAGCGCGCAGCAGAGCTCAACCCTGTCCGCTCCCCCTTTAGCTGCCGCGTAGACACTGTCGATGTCTGCGGCGCAGACCTCCAATATTGTTTTCATAAGAATGGCTTTTCTATTTTCAACCAAAAAACCACAACTTGACAACTAAATCATAGGCGCGTCAAGCTCCACTATATAGTCGATGTCGTCTGGAATCGAGTCGAGTTCAAGTATGATTCCGTCGGCTGCTTTTGAGAACTTCACTTTCTTATTGGAGCCGAACTCTTTCGCTCCCTTCACTTTTGCGGTTGTGGGCACGAAGATGTGTCTTGACTCCGGATTGGTTATGTGTATAAAGAGACGGTCGCCCTTACGGGTGGAGGTGCCCCAGGTCTGTTTCGGGAAATCACTTCCGTCGGTGGCATAGATTGTCTCGCCGTAGCGGTCCATCCATTCTCCAATCTCCTTGAGACGCTGAAGTGCGGCGGCAGGAAGCTCTCCGTTGGGTTGGGGCCCGATGTTCAGAAGCAGGTTGGCGCCCATCCCGGCTGTATTTACGAGATATCTTACAAGAGTGGGAGTATCCTTGTAGTTCTGGTCCATTATCTTGTAGCCCCACATGCCGTTCATGGTCTGGCATGTCTCGAGGGGAAGCTGTGAGATTTCCTGGCCTGAAAGTCCGGCTGTGTTCTGTCCCGGTATGTCGCGCTCGAAAATCTGGATATCCTCGCCGGGGAAAGGCGTCTGATGATGGTTGTTGCCTACGAGGCAGGAGGGCTGTAGCCTGTGGATCATGGCATACTGCTCGGGAAGCTGCCAGTCGAAAGGCTCGGCGTCCTCGTCGTGGTCCCACCAGCCGTCAAACCATATGGCGCCTATGTCGCCGTAGCGCGTCAGCAGTTCAGTGAGCTGGGCGTTCATGAAGTCATAGTAATGAGGCCAGTCGGCTTTCGATGGGTCGCGTCCGGTGTCGTGTCCCGTACGTCCTTGCGGATAGTCGTCGCGTGTCCAGTCAAGATGGGAGTAGTAAAGGTGGAGCTTAATGCCCTGCGCCTTGCATTCGTCGGCTATCTCCTTCAAGATGTCGCGGCCGAATGGTGTGGCGTCGACGATGTTGTAGTCGCTCTGGTCGGTGTCCCACATGGAGAACCCGTCATGGTGCCGCGATGTCAGGCATATGTATTTTGCGCCGGAGTCCTTGATTGCCTTCACCCAGTCGTGGGCGTTGAACTTCGAGGGGTAGAATCCGGAGGCGGCCTTGGCGTATTCTTCAGCGTTGGGACCGTAGTTGAGATACCACTCCCCCTGCCCCATCATGCTGTAGATGCCCCAGTGGAGGAATATGCCGAAGCGGGCATCGGAGAATTCCTTCTGCGCCTGCCTGATTTCAGCCGACGGGGTGTACGTGTTGATGTCTGAGGCCATGGAGGGCGCCGTTATGGCGAGCCCAAGCGCAACGGCTAAAGGCGATATATATTTCTTCATGAGTGGCAGGTGGTCTGGTTATTTGGTTTTATGCTGATGTTTGAGTTTATAGACGACGCATAGCCCGGCTACGAGGAACGCGCCCGTTATGTCCGCTACGAGATCCCACACGTCGCCTGAGCGCCCGGCGTTCATCTCTTTCTGAAGGAGTTCGGTGACTATGCCGAATCCCGAGGCAATGTCCGGAGCGTATGTATCGGCCTTCTGTATCTTGACCGGCCAGCCGTGGCGTCTGTTCCAGTCGAGTATGATACAGAGGGTGAATCCGCCGAACATTATGGCATGCACTATCTTGTCGGCTCCCGGAAAGAGTGGCAGGTCATTGTCGGGCAGCGGGTGCGGCGCCAGGGTGAGCCAGCATATTGCGAGGAAGCAGACTATGGTAAGTGTCCAGGGAGGCAGTTTATCAAGAAGTTGTTTTAGTGTTGTCATCGTAGTTGTAGTAGTCGTCGTTGCATTGTTATCGCTGCGTATCGATGAAAACGAACGACTTTGAAAATGACGAAAACGTAAAGACCCAATTCCTAAAGAAAGGAATTGGGCCTTAAGGTTGCTGTCAGGGAACCATCCGATTAGCGGCGGATACCGAGTTCCTTCTTCGCGATGATAGCGCGGTAGCGGTTGATATCCTTGCGGGTCAGATAGTCGAGAAGGCTGCGGCGCTGACCTACGAGAGCCTTAAGAGCACGGGCTGTAGCGTGGTCCTTGTGGTTCTTCTTAAGGTGCTCCGTCAGGTGCTTGATGCGGATTGAGAAGAGCGCGATCTGGCTTTCGGGGCTGCCTGTATCGTTCTTGCCCTGGCCATACTTCTCGAAGATTTCCTGCTTTTCTTCAGTTGAAAGATGCATTTTGTTGAGAGTTTAAAAGTTAAAGAATATTGTTTTACCTTTCTTTAAAAGGAATGCTCCGGGGACTCTCTTCCCATGGTCGGGGCATCCTTTCGTCAAAAGGCGGTGCAAAGTTACTAAAAAAATGTCTATCTGCCAAATTTTCAGTCTTGAAAGTTTCTAATTGCGGATTCAGTCATCGGCAGTCGACGGAGGTCGGAGCCAGAGGGGGCCTGATAGATGCGGAGTCCGAATTCGCGGACGCAGGCGTAGACGTAGTCGAAGATGTCGGCCTGCAGGCGCTCGAATGCCGCCCAGGATGTTATTCTGGTGAAGAAGTAGAGCTCGAGCGGCAGCCCCTGCGGCGTGGGCTGAAGCTGGCGAACCATCAGTATCACGGCAGGGTCAGGATGCTTCTTCACCACGTCGGGATGCGCCGTAAGATAGCGGATGAGGTATTTGCGGAAGAGCGACAGGTTGACCTCCTGGCGGGCATGTTTCTCCGCGTGCTCCGTGATGAGTCCGAGCTCCATAAGCCGGTCGATTTCCTCCTGGCGGAGGAATCGTATGGAATCGAAATCTATGTAGATCGAGCGGGCTACGCGGCGTGCGCCTACCTGCCGCATGTTCTGATAGTTGCGGAAGGAGTCGCTGATGAGAGTATACGGGTGGATGGTGACAATTGAGTTGTCCCAGTTGCGCACTTTTACTGTGGTGAGCTTGATGCTCTGCACCTCTCCGTTGGCTCCGGCCTTGTCGCAGATTATCCAGTCCCCTTTCTTGAGCATATTGTTGAGGGTCAGCTGTACGCCAGCCACGAATCCCTTGATTGTATCCTGAAACACCAGCATGAGCACTGCTGCAGAGGCACCGAAGCCTGTAAGCACCATGCCCGGCTTCTTGTCGAAGAGGATGCTGAGGCCTATGATCACCGCAACCAACACGAGTATTAGCTTTAGGGCGCCTTCTATGACCGTCAGATTGTGCTCGGCTGCCTTGTCGCGCTTCTCAAAACCGTCTACGGTATTGGATATGAGCACGCATAAGAGGTTGACCACTGCATAGACGATATATACCTTCGTGAGTTTCTC
>JAIDTS010000438.1 GCA_029060585.1 Muribaculaceae bacterium | reverse complement strand
TATGGCGGCGCGTTCCGCTTCAGTGCCGTATTTCAGGATTTTCTCCTGGGCTTCGTTGAATTTATAACCGTATCGGCTCAAGGCATCTGTCTGCCCCTGCATGACTTTTCCGAGCATGGTGGCGATCGAAGTGGCGTTTTCGGCTGTGTGGTTGTAGCCATGCTGCTGCGCCACCATGTCGTTCATGACGGGTATGAGGGTTTTGAGTGTTCCTTTCATAGTGACGTAGGTGGCCATCTCCTGGGCTCCCGCCAGCTGCACCTCGTCGCCAACGATACCTATCTGCTGCTGGGCCGAGCAGAAGTCCTTGATGCTTTGGATCTCGTCAGCGCGGGCTCCCATGGTTTTTTTCATCACCTGCTCCAGCTTGTATTCTGCCTCCATCTGGGTGTCGTAGGCGGATGTGAATTCTTTGGTGAATCCCTGTAGCTGCTGGAAGGCGGAAGACAGTGCGTCCAGACCGATGGAGATACTTCCGAAATTGATCATCTTGTCGTCGAGTTTCTTTGCCTCGGTGACGGTCTGGGTGAGCAGATTCTTGAATTTGTCGGCGTCAAGGATCAATTCCTGAAAACCGTTGCCGTTGTTTTGGATCTGGAATCCGATTGATATGGTTGGCATGGAACTTTATTTAATGTTTAATTGTTATATAATAAAAGGATTCAAACATTTATCGCTATGGTACTTCTGATGACATATAAGGAACTGGTGAATTTAGGAACCAGTTTATTCATCGCAAGCGGCATCCTGCTCGTTATAGCAGCATTCATAAATGCCGATGCCCTCATGAGGAGCATAGGCTTCCCGACCTGGAGAGAATGGTGGGAGGATCTGAAGAAGCACTGATCATCTCTCCGCATTCCCTTTTTTTCCAATTCTTCGCATAAACGCCTCTTTCGCTTCGTCCTTGCTCAGGACGGCGGATTTCGTCACATCCGGACCCTTCTTCTCCCACTCGAAAGGTAGCAGCTTCCGCGGATCAAGTTTCCTCTTGCAGTGTGGCTGCATCGTCATGGCGGCGTGAAGCCTCATCCTTTCCCATTCCCCCTGCTGCCTGATGGTCTCCGCCTCGTTGTGAGCCTTCATCACGGCCTCGAATTCCCCGAACGTAAGACGACAGAAGTCGCCGAACGACAGTCCGACGACTCCCAATGCCATTCCCGTCAGCTCTTCTATGCCGACGGACTTTTTTTTTCAGCCTCCTCGTCTGTCACTTTCTCGGCCTCCGACTCAAGCCAGGCGTACAGCTCTTCAAGCGGTACGTTGTCGCAGAATTCCGTTGCCTCGTAGGGAAATTCCTTCTTCTCCCTCTCGCAGGCCGACTTGACGCAGCAGTAGAGATAGAGACACTGCATGGAGGTCTGCCATCCCTTGATCTCGGCTACGTCCTTTCCGGTCATGTCATGGAAGCGCACGCAGGCCCCCATGGTGGGATAGCAAGGATATTCCTTGCCATCCACTGTCAGTTTCATGATCTTCTTCATGGCGGAGCCGGAGCTTAGGATTTACCGGGATAGATGTCGGGTTCTCCGGCGTTGCTGAGCTGGCCGCTGTAGGTGGCGTCATCCTGGGCGGGCGATGACTCCTCGAGCGAGTCGATGACACACATACCCTTGAAATACGGGCTGGTGTCCTGAGTGCGGTGGAAGGCCTCTACCTCCACTGCCGCTCCCTTGCCCCATTTGGCGCCGATCTCGTCATAGCCGTTCTCGGACTCTCCGTAGAAACGGAGTCCCTCGAAGGAGATGGAGACGCTGAGGCCGGTGACGGTCTTGTCTTTCCAGAGGCCGGCTGAGCGGCCTGCCGTGGCCATGGGTTTCACGGCCCTGTCCTTGGCCTCCGAGTTGAATGTGATGGTGTGCGATGTGCAGTGTCCGATGGGTTTGCCTCCTACCTTCAGAAGGAGGTCACTGCCGTTGATGTAGCCCTCTGATGGAAGGGCGGCGATTGCTTCTGGCATATTTGTTTAAAGGGTTAAAGGGTTAATAAAAGGGTTAAAGGGTTAAAAAGTGGCTTAAAAAAGGGTCAGATTTTGATTCTGAATACGAGCCGCTGCACGTAGGCGTCGTCCTGCCATGTCTCTTCGCGGTCTTCGAAGAAGCATGCGCGCATCCTGATGCCGTCCATGCCCCGCTGGCTGCCGTCGAGGGCCGCCCTTACGCATTCGGCGAGCTCTACGCTTCCCGCGTAGGAGTCGGAGAAGCAGCACACTTCCTCGAAGAGGGTGTCTGATCCCGTCGCGCCCTTGGCGGGGGTGTTCTCCATCTTCAGGGCGCGGAAGGATACGTAGGGAAGTGTCGCCTCGTCTGTCACGACGGGGAATACATCCGCTCCTAAGGCCGCTATGAAGGGGTCTTCAGAGAGCAGGGTGCCGATGATGAGCCCGGCGCTTATCGATGATTTCGCGAATGTGATCGGAGTCGGTCTGTTATTTTCCATATTTCTTAAGTGCTTTCATTATGTTCTCCTCCATGGCCAGCCGGAGCTCGTCGGTGATCTTGTCCTTCATTTCGCTCTTTGTCTTGTCCATGAATCCATAAGGCTTGATTCTGCCCGTAGGGTGCCCCTTCCTTTTCCTCTTGAAGACCTTGGTCTTCGTTTTGGTTTGGCGGTCTTCTGTTCCTTCCTTTTTGGTTCCTTTCTCCATCCAGATGAGGATGGGGAGGGTCTGACCCCTGCGGTTGGTGTGCCAGCCTTTGGCTACCTTTCCTTTCTTGGTGCCGATGGTAACTCGGAAACCGGCCTTCTTCTTCCATACGGCTGATCTGATTCCCTTCCCAAGCGCGCTGGCGTTGTGTATCCCGGTCTGCCGGAGATTGGCTGCGGCTTGTTTCTTGACCTTGTTGGCTGCCTTCCGGAAGGCCCCCTTCATGGCCTGCATCCGCCTCTTCGGCTCCAGTTCCATGAGGGCTTTCGATAGCTTGTCGGTGTCAAACTCGATCATAGGTTTACTTTCTCGCACCGCAGGGTCTTGATGCCCTTCGGGATGTTGGGAATTACGTTGGCTACCGTGTAGAGCACGCCGTCGGAGTCCTCCACCCGCCAGTTGGCCTTCACCTCGTGGTAGGCGCGGATGTTGAACTCGGTGATCTGGTCGGA
Organism: Muribaculaceae bacterium; assembly: GCA_029060585.1. Next base: position 1,712 of record JAIDTS010000438.1, on the reverse strand, counting down.
GAAGAGCTCGTCGGCCTCCACGCCGTAGCGCGGAGTGGTCTTGACCCTCTCCGCCCAGGTGACGGTGGTCTCTGAATAGGTGACGGTCTTCGACTTGAAGGCGTCTACCCTTGCCTCCGGCTTTAGGATTCGGAGCCGGAACCGCATCCTCGCGCTACGCATCGCCGTCTACAAGCTTTATGAAGGGTCTGACGAGATATTCCACTCCGTAGATCGGGGCGTTCATGCTTCCCGGCGAAGACACCCCGCCGTTCTCATACCATTCCTTGGCCAGAAAACATACGGCCTGCCGGAGCTCGGGGGCCTTGAGGCGTCCCGTCTCCTCGTCCTCGAGTTCGGCCCTGTCGCGTTTGGTGCGTCTTACGACCGAGGCCTCCGCAGTCTCGAGGAGACTGCGGAGATAGTCGTCTTCCGCGTCATAGTCGACTCGCGCGGAGGCTTTGAGCAGCTGGAGGTCTTCGTCGGTGATCATGGGCGGTAAGGTGTCAGCGGGTTACTTTTGCGAGGGCGAACGCGTCGGGACGGTAGGTGGCTGTGCCGTAGTTGGCGTTGATGATGAAGCGCACCTGGTCTTTTCCGGCGAGGGTGTACGGGTCGACGATCATTGATATCTGGTCGAAGAGGCCGCAGAGCTGATAGATCCAGTCGCCAAGACCGATGTAGTCGTTGCCGATGAAGTGCGAGCAGAACACCGGCAGACCGCACAGACGGTCGTTCTCGATGACCATTATACCGCTGCCTGCATCCTTCGGAGTTGCCTCGAGCTCGGCCTTGGTGGCCTCGGTCATGACGAAGCACATGCGTTCAGACGTGAGGCCCAGTCCGAGAAGGCCGGCCTTCATGAGGTTGAGTTCCTTGAAGGTCTTGTTGCCGAAGGCGGTGAGTGTAGTGGCCTTGGCCTTGAGGTCGACAAACGGACCCTTGATGCGGGTCTTGGCGTTGAAGAGATCCGGAGCGAGCATGATCTTGTTGACGATGCGCACGAGACCCTTTATGAGCTGCTCCTTGATGATGGCCTCCAGCTTGTAGTCTGACTGGAAGAGGGCCTGACGGCTTACTGACACCTTGGCGGAGATGCGCTGGTTGTCGGCGGAAATGGAGTCAAGGTCGATGGTGGAGTCCTCCGTCTCGGCGCCTTCGTCTTCTACGGTGCATTCTACAGTGCCGACCACTGTCGATTCATATCGGCCGCGAAGTCCGGTGGGCATCCGCATTCCGAGCTTGCCGATGATGGTGCCCTCCTCGAGGGGCTTGATGATCTCTCCTACGGTGAGGGGCACGATGGGATTGATCTGGCCGTCGGTGCCTGTGAAGTCGGCGGTGCTCATGCCGGAGGCCGTGGCTCCTGCCGCTCCGGCTCCCTCAGCCTCCTCGCGGAAGAATACCTTGAACTGCTGACCGGCGGTCAGCATCTCGCGAAACTGCGTCCACGGTGATTCCTCACGCTGCGTCTCCGATCCGGAGGCCTGCAGTTTCATCTCGTAGTAGGAGAGGTCGCGGCAGAGCGCCTTGTAGCGGGATTCCTCCTGCTCGTTGCGCTCGCGCTGCTCGGTATGGCACTTGTCGGCCATCGCGCCGATCTCCCTCTTGATCTCGTCGATTCTTGCGAGGATGGCCTTGGTGGAGCCATTCATCTTTTTGTTCTTGTTCATAAAATTAATATTTAAAATTTGATAATTTAATCTTTTATCTTTAATATTTAATCTTTAATC
>JAIDTS010000437.1 GCA_029060585.1 Muribaculaceae bacterium | reverse complement strand
TCTCAACGACAATGTCGGCCGAATAATCGTCAAGTACCGTTGGATTATCGTATACGGCGTCTTCTATTCTGCCGAGCAGACCTTCTTCTGTGGGCTTCCATGTCTGACGGGTGATGACGCGCGGAGCCTTGGCGAGGGAAGCGTCAGGAAGAAGCCATGCTCCAAAACCATGCTTTGAAATATCTACGGCAAGATGCCACTGACCTGTGTCAAGAAGGTCTGACCGGGTGCCGTAAGGGGGTATCTGTTCACTCATAATGCAAAATTAACAATAAATCCGACTAAAAACAACATATCTCTTGCCTGTTTCACATTTTTTTTTCAACTTTGCACTATGATAAGTGAAAAAACAGGGGAACGCATGTCGTTAATGCGCCAAATAGTGCGTATGACGGTGCCGACGGTGCTGAGCAATATCTCAGTTCCGTTGCTCGGCCTGTGCGATACGGCGGTAGCGGGCCACATGCCAGGAGAGCAATATCTCGCCGGGATAGCGATCGGCTCTGTCATGATCACCACCATGTATTGGCTTTTCAGTTTTCTGCGAGCGGGAACGTCAGGGATCACCGCGACATATTTCGGAGCAGAAGATAAGGAAGGAATGGGCCTTAGCATGCGCAACTCCCTGACTCTCTCAATCACGATCGGCCTTCTTTTGACGTGCTTCCATGCTCCTATACTTAGGTTGCTTCAGAATGTGATGGGAGCTTCGCTGGAAGTCACAGTGTTGTCAGGGCGCTATTTTTCAATATGTGTTATGGGTGCTGTTCCGATGATGGTTTTGACGGCCTTGACCGGATGGATGATCGGTATGCAGTCTACAGCGAAGGCTATGGCTGTCAATATAGGGATGAGTGTGCTTAATGTCATTATGACGCTCACATTGGTCTACGGATTCAAAATGGGTTTCGAAGGAATTGCCTGGGGAACCCTGACCGCTCAATGGCTGACGCTGATTCCTGCGTGGTGGATGGTAGTGAAGCTTTGCCGCGAACATGGCGTTTCGATTGAGCCCGACAAGAGGATTTTTCTTGACCCGCAGGGTTGGAAGAGGATGCTTTCGGTCAACGGCAATCTGTTCTTTCGTTCCGCATGCCTCATAGCTTTGTCTTTGATGCTATATGCCTATAGTGCACGTCTTGGAAATGTGGAGGTGAGTTCGAATGCCGTCATCAACCAGTTGTTTCTCTTCTTCTCGTATTTTATGGATGGCTTCGCGTTCACAGGGGAGGCGCTTATAGGACGTTATGCCGGAGCCGGCGACAGCCTAATGCTTGGCAGGTCAATATCGGGGCTTCTTAAGTTTACAGTCGGCGTGACGCTGATATTCTCAACCGTCTATTCATTGGCACTTCCATACATTGTGAGGCTTCTGAGCGATTCCGGATCAGTTTTAGAGTGTGTAATGGAATGCAGTATATGGGTGGCATTGTTGCCGATAGCAGGAGCCGGAGCCTTCATTTATGACGGTTTCTATATAGGGTTGACGCGAACGCGTCCGATGCTTGTCTCGACACTGTGCGGAGTAGGACTGTTTGCGGTGTTGATATATACGGTGAGTCATACGCAGTGGATGCTATGGATGGCATTCACGAGCTATCTTGCTCTTAGATCACTCCTCCTTGTGTGTCTCTTCAGATATAATTCTAATATTCAAGAATCGAAATAATGATAAAGTTTGTTAATGCCAAGCTTAATCTTGGCCTCAATATAGTCAGGAAGCGTCCTGACGGGTATCACGAGTTAGAGACGGTATTTTATCCGGTCGGTAAGCATAACGGAACACCGGAGAATCCGGAATCTTTCTGTGATATTTTGGAGATTACACCTTCTGAAAGCACGGAATTCGTCTTTACGGGTAGGAAAGTAGACTGTCCGCTGGAGAAGAATCTCGTGTATAAGGCCTGGAGGGCATTCAAGGATAAATTTCCCGTTCTTCCCGACTACAGGATACATCTGGAAAAACATCTTCCTGACGGGGCCGGTCTTGGAGGCGGAAGCGCGGATGCCTCTGCAGTACTGTGTATGCTTAATGAAATGATAGGAAATCCTTTCAGTAAGGATGATCTCGCAAGTATGGCATTGAAGCTTGGGGCAGACTGTCCGTTCTTCATCTACAATACGCCGTGCTATGCAGAAGGAGTAGGAGAGAAGATCGTTCCCATTGATCTTGACCTGTCGGGATGGTGGTGCCTGCTTGTGAAGCCGGAAGTGTCGATCTCTACAAAGGAGGCTTTCGCCGGAGTTAGGCCCACTATTCCCGATAAATCACTTAAGGATACTATTCTTCTCCCAATAGAGGAGTGGCAAGGACGAATGGTCAATGATTTCGAGGGTTCTCTGTTTCCTAATCATAAAGTTCTTGAGGATATCAAAGCCGTAATTCTGGATAGAGGGGCTTCATATGCCTCGATGTCGGGCTCGGGGTCTACTGTGTTTGGGCTTTTCAGGAGCAAAGAAGAGGCCACGAGGGTAGGAGAGCGTTTCATGGAACATTATGTAACAGTTTGTCTACTATAAGGCAGATAGATGCATAGCCGTGAAGTTCGAATAGTTGCAAAAAAAACAGCTACTTTCTCAAGCAACTGTTTCTTGAAAGTTTTCCATAATACTTTCGAACTAACCTAACATCATGAAACGATTTTTATACCTTTAAAACAACGAGTTTAATAAAATGTTCGGTAAAATTTGATTTTTTTTACGAAAAAAGTAAATATATATTCTAAATGGAATGTAAGAGATTGATTTTTAGGATAGTGATGATGACTGTTTTTTTTGTTCCGACAGATGTTTTTCCTATCTGTCTTGAGATTAATGGTCCTATCGAGGAGGGGCAGTATATCGACAGGACTGATATAGAGGAGGTCTTCATTGCAGATGGGGAAGGAATAATGGAGATTCCGGACTATGCTTTTCTTGGATGCACTTCGCTTAAGAAAGTGAGGCTTCCAAGAGGGCTGAAGAAGATTGGATTTCAAGCTTTCAGTGAATGCTCGGCTCTTGAGGAGATCAATCTGCCGTCTTCCCTTGAAGACATCGGGAGCAATTCATTTACGTATTGCTCAAGTCTGGACGGATTGACGTTTCCCGATGGTTTGAAGCATATCGGGCATAATGCATTTTCTTTCTGCGATTCTTTAAAAGTAGCGATTCTTCCGGACAGCCTCGAGGAGATAGAATCGTATGCTTTTTCAGATTGCGAGTCGCTCAGAAAAGTACGTCTGCCGGCCAACGACCGTCTGCTCGGGGAACTGATTATGAACTGTTGTCCAAGTCTTGAGGAGATTGTCGCGCCTTCGGTGAAGGCTCCGAAGTTTGATTGTGAAAGTTTTGTGTTTGACCCTGATGATAAGGAAGCATACAAAAGATGTGTGCTTAAAGTGCCTGAAAAAGGGAAAGATAGCTATGATGTTTCAAAATCGTGGCAAATGTTTAATAAAATTGCAATGTGTAAGTGATGAACTAATAATGTTAAATGAATGTTTAGGAAGTATAAAAGTTAAAACACATTCTTAATTTAAATACTACGAAAATAGAACAAAAAATAATAAAACATATAATAATACAAAAACAGAATTCCACTACGGCCTTAATCTATACCACTGAAAAACACAAATTGATACTACTGAAAAACACACAAAGGTTTGATACTTTGAAAAACACACACGAGAACAAAAATTTAATTACACACTCTTAATTTAAAAAACTATGAAAAAGTTATTTACATCCTTCGTCGCTCTCTCATTCGCAGTTGTAGGTTTCACTGCATTAGCAGAAAACGCATCTCCGGACGCTTCACCTGAAGCTAACCCAGCACCCGCCACATTGGAAGCACCCGCTCCTGCACCGGCACCCGCAGTCAGAACGGCATCGAACATAGTAGTGCCTGAAGAGATTGTTGAGCATATCGCTCTCCGCTTCCCCGGTTCAACGGTGTATGGCATCACCCGTGAAGGCGTGACATATGTAGTCGATCTGGGCGATGGCCTCCATCTCCGTTATGATAACTGCTTCAACCCCGTGTGCTACGGATATCATAACCATGAGCATTGATTTATTTATAAAGATTAAATATTAAAGATTAAATATTATAAGTAAAGAGGCGCGCCGCATGGCGTGCCTCTTTGTGATTGGGGAAGATAGATTCTGGCTCTATCTTCCCCTTAATATGGAAAGTCTTTATTTTACGATGAGTTTTTTAGTGACCTTGGAGTTGCGAACGATATAGATGCCCGGGGCGAGAGACTGCTTGTCGCTCTTAGTGCCGTTAATGCTGTAAATAACAGACTCCTCAGCATTTATTATGTCTCCTTCAATATTTGCATCGATTGTTTCTACGGCATCACCTTCCAAGGAAACAGTCACGATGTCTGTATAGAAAAGATTCTTACCGTCGTCATATTTTGCCTGAACTCCCATAGTCTCGGCACCGTCAAAATAAATGTCGAAGCGGTGGTAGTCACCATCCTGATGGAAGTCCCATCCGTCATCGTAGAGGAACGGCACCCATTCCATCGAGTCTTCCAACTTCATATAGTCGTCAGCATCGAAGGTATATGGCTCTCCATCAACATATAGGCGGCAGAAAATATAGTTGGCATCCAGAGTATATCCTTCATCGTTGACAGGTGCAAGCTCAAAAGCGCAGACACCATAATTAATAGTTGTGTCAAAATTGAATGCGTCTAAGATCACAGGATTGGGGAGATTGATAGCCAGATCTTCCGGTTGCCAACGGATTGTAGGAGCGTCCGAATAACCGAACAGATAGCCGGGGCCGGCCATAAGACCGAAACCAACGTCAGAAACCATTATCTTCGCCTCAGCATCGTATGTCAAAACAGCTTCGTCGAATTTTTCAACGGTCTCATCACCGTCATAGTTGAGCGGAGTGAAATAAATGCTTACCAACATGAAGTCGCTGCTTCCTATATACTGTGTGGGTATTGTAATCTCTCCATTTTCGATGCTACCCTTAATCCAATAGTCGGGCAAAAGTCCGGGATCATCGGTAGATGGACGAACGGGATTGTGCAGGTAGAGATCATTACCATCAAATCCGAGTTCAACTTTTCTACCTACATAGTTAGAAATGAACATCCATTCCTCGGTCTTGAGTCCCTCGGGAGGAGTGACAACCTCCAAACCTTTGTCTGGAGCCAGAACGATATTATAGTTGCCATATCCGTACCATCTTCCGTCGGGAGTAGTCATACCGAGAATATCGTTTCCGTCGACATCTCCTGAAAGAGAACCATCTTCATTCTTGATAAGAGTGACCGTCTGATTCTCTTCGTTTACATAATAAAACTGATCCTCCTCGTTATAAGTCATTCGCTGAACATATGCAAGAGTCGGATTGCCTTGCTCGTCAGGCTCCTGAGGATTGGACAAAAGTGCCTGGGGAAGCTCGAACACAAGTCGGTCGCCTTCATCCTTCCCCTTGATATATGTATTAGCCAAAATAGCGGTGATCGAGTTTTTCCAATATACGACACCGTCTTCACAGTATACGATATCTGTAACAAAATTTTCTACCGGCATAGTGCCGACATATCCCATTATGGCAATATATGCCGTTCCGGATGTAGAATAACTTACGGTTTCACCTTCCGGCGCCTCGTAAATCACTTCATCGTCAGATGAAATTCTCTGCGGAGCCTTATATGCATTGTTTAGCAGAGTTGTCTTGGAGTTTTCTTTTCTCACTAAATCCTCTCTCAAGGAAGGTAAGGACTGCATTTTTGTGTTAGAAATATGGAATGAGTTTCCGTCGGATGCCCCAAGCATAGATCCGGCACAGATACATCCCAGAATAAGAGTAGAAAGTCTACGCATAGTTAGATTTTTATATGATTAAACTTCAGAGACATGTTATTCGTCTCTTTTTCGGCGCAAAATTAATACAATTATTTATATTTTCCAAGAAATTTCTTTAAAAATGTTTGAATATGTGACAAAATATATAATTTTTTATGTTTGCAATCATATTACAAAGAACGGCTGTCGCGGGAAGCGACAGCCGTTGAGGATATATGTAGAATGTTATTTCTATCAGATAGATTTTTGTTTTTCAGAGGCCGAGGAGGGCGAGAGGCTCCCACATCGAGAGTTCAACGGAGTTGACGAGCCATTCGTAGATGGGGCTTACAAGACCGAAGAATACTATACCAATGATACAGAGGCCGAGACCAAGCTTGGCTACGCAGGTGCTGTTGAATGTTCCGATCACCGGTTCATCGTTGGAGATCCACATGGCCTTTACGACACAGAGGTAGTAGTAGAGGGAGATCACTGTGTTGATTAGGGCGATGAGCACGAGCATGTAGAGCGCCATTGAGTTGGTGGAGCAAACACTTGTGAAGATGAGGATCTTGCTGAAGAATCCGGCGAAGGGAGGGATACCTGCAAGAGAGAACATGGCGAGTGTCATGGCTACGCTGAGCCACGGATTGGTTTTGTGGAGACCGTTGTAGTC
>JAIDTS010000436.1 GCA_029060585.1 Muribaculaceae bacterium | reverse complement strand
ACTGTGGCATACACAGAAAAGCATTTCCAGAATATCGCCCGGCGACACAGGAAGACTCTTGATAGCCTCATTCATTGTAGACTTTGTAGCCTTTGCCCAATCATCCACTGTCGCGCTCGCAGTAGAAACATAGTATGTAAAGATTTCATGAAGATCATCAATGAAATGACCCATAAGACTTTTAAGTTGGTAGTTCTCCTTGTCGATAGCTTTCAGGAAAGCCTCCCTGTCTCCTATGACACGGATTTTCTCCGGATCCACAGGCTTTCTTTCACTTGGACCGGAAGGCAACGCTTCAATAGCCTCCATTATAAGTTCAAAATCACTTTTCTTATTATCTGTATCCATCTGAGTAACTTATTTTATATCCTGTATTTGCAACTCCTCTGCAAGCCCTTCTTCTATAAGCATACGGTTGCCGGCATTAGCAACCGTCCATTTTGGAAATCTCACAGCATACGATTTCTTCCGATACTCCCGTGCAAACCTCATAGTATGCAGGCTTCCGCTCCGGACTGGACACTGTGCGAGAATTACGGCTGTCGATAGAGCCGCCTGGAGTCTGTTGCGCGCCACAAGCCGACTGGGATTTGCCTTGACTCCGAACGGTTGTTCGGAAAGCATCAACCCGTCGGAAGAAAGTATCTGCTCCATCAGCTTTACATTTTCCTTCGGATGGCATATGTCAAGACCGTTCCCGACAATTGCGATAGTCTCTCCATCTACTTCTAAGCATCCCCTGTGGGCGGCTGTATCGCATCCGAGAGCCAGACCGCTCACTATGACATTCCCCTCCGACGCATACTTCCGGCCAATCCTATAAGCTGCATCATTGCCTTCCTTGTCTGCCGCACGGGCACCGATAACCGCAAAAGCATTCGGGCGCGTAAGCAGTCTGAGATTTCCTTTGCAATGTATCACAGCCGGACAGTCACGCCCTATCTTCTTAAGCCTATCCGGAAAAGCCATAGCATGCCATGGGATAGACACGACACCCTGTCCTTCCTGACGGTCAAGCAACTTATTGGATTTGTCGAGAATCTCTTCCAAAACAGGTTCCACCTCCAGCATCCGGCCGAAATCATCCAGACGCAACTTCCTTATCTCCGCATCCTTCATCCCGAAAGCCTGCAGAGCCATTATCTCATCTACATTAAGCTGTTCCATAACTTCTAAATATTTTAGACCGCAAAGATACAGCTTTTTCCCCTCAATAAAATTTAAGACCTTGATCTTCCACTCCCCAATTCATAATTAATAGTCTCCTCCTTATATTCCCGTATGAATTCCACCAAGAGAGGCAATGAGGAAGATGGGAAATTCGCATCTGACAGATAGGCGTACCTCACAGTCCTCCCATATCTGTCATAATACAGATAATAGGAGTTATATCCGATGAATTTTGTCTTCTCAACACAAAGATCCGTCAGCGACGAGGCCGCCTTCCATCCTCCTAATCCAAACCGACGCGAAAGCCAATATCCATCCGGTCCCTTTGCTATTGCAAGCCGTATACGCAACTCATACAGGAACACAAGAATAAGCAACGCCGCCAGCCAGCCGAAAATCAACAGTATCCACCAGATATCGTCACGCTCTGAGAAAATTCCAAAGACCGGCATCAATA
>JAIDTS010000435.1 GCA_029060585.1 Muribaculaceae bacterium | reverse complement strand
CGTGCGGGCCACCGGGCACTTCATATATTCCCGTAATTCCGAACTTGCCGCCGCTATCCACGACATGAAATACCGTAAATTCCCCTCCGTTGGCCGACGTCTTGGGGAGATCGTGGGCGAGGAACTCAACATGTCCGGATTTTTCGATGGAGCCGACTGCGTGGCTGGGGTCCCGATGCATTGGTGGAAAAAAGCACGCCGAGGTTACAATCAAGCCGATTTCATAGCAGCCGGCATAAGCGAGGGGGCCGGTCTTCCGGTCGTTGATGTTCTTGAGGCTTCACGACCACATAAGACTCAGACAGCAATGACCGTAGATCAGCGTCTCGCTAATCTTTCGGGCACTTTTAGTGTGGCGGATCCCGATGCATTGCGGGGGAGGGGACTGGTGCTGGTCGACGACGTATGCACCACAGGCTCCACCCTTCGTTCGCTTGCTGAGGAAATTTCTGTAGCAGTGCCTGATTGCCGCCTCTATCTATTATCGTTGTGCGTCACGGTATGATAATAGAGAGAATTGCGAAAAAATATTAAAAAAAATTTGCAGGTTTCTCCATAATGTCGTAAATTTGCGTTATAATTGGCAGAATATGTTGATTTGTGCATTTCCTGCAATTCGGCAATGCTCGTCTCTCCTCCGCAAAAATGTGATATTATGAATACTCCGGATAAAATGCTTGCAGAAAAACTTCTGCATATCAGTGCTATCAAACTTCAGCCCTCCATGCCTTTCGTATGGAGTTCCGGCTGGAACTCTCCTATCTACAACGACAACCGCAAGGCCCTCTCGTATCCAGATGTGCGCAATTTCATCAAGATTGAGATGGCGCGGCTCATAATGGAGAAATATCCCGAGGTAGACGCTATTGCCTCTGTAGCCAACGGTGCCATCGCATGGGGACTTCTGGCTGCCGACGTCATGGGGCTTCCTTTCGCGTATGTAAGGGATACTCCTAAGGATCATGGTCTGGAGAACACAATCGAGGGCAACCTCAAGCCCGGATGGAAGGTAGTCGTCATCGAAGACC
>JAIDTS010000434.1 GCA_029060585.1 Muribaculaceae bacterium | reverse complement strand
CTCACGGGAACGATTGTCCAGAAGCCGAGTTTGTCGCGTAGGGTCTGCTCCATTTCCTCCCATGTGGGATTCTCCTTGCCCCAGTTGCGTGTCCAGTCGGCGAAGGTGTCTTTCGATATCTTCTGAGCGTCGGCATATGCGATGTTGTATGCTCCGCCGTTTCTGCCATAGGCCATGGCGCCTGTGTCGTGGTCGGCGGTGACTACGATCAGGGTCTCTGCCGGGTGGCGGAGATAGAACTGATATGCCACGTTGATGGCGTCCTGGAAGTTTAGGATCTCCTTGATGACTCCGCCGCCATCATTTGAATGGGCGGCCCAGTCGATGTTGCCCCCCTCTATCATCATGAGGAACTTATCGGGATTGACGTTCTCAAGAGTCTGTAGACATGCTTCCGTAATCTGCGCGCATGTAAGGGCACCGGGTATAGAATCGATTGTGTATCCTACCTGTCCTGTAGGATTCTCGGGATACATTAGCACTTTCTGAGGCAGTTTTCCACCCTTGCGCTTCAGTTCGTTGAATGCGGCAAAACCCTCGGCTATCTCGTAGCCACCCTTGCGCATAGTATTCTGGAATTCAGTGAAGGCCACATCGCCGGCCCCCTGAAGCTTGAATCCGCCTCCGGCGAGGAAGGAAAGGCCGCTTTCTGCAGCCTGAGGAGCGATGGTCTCCTTCATGCCGCGGTTTTCAGCGTGTGCGTACCATGCAGCAGGAGTGGCGTCGTCGGCCTGAACCGTGGTGCCCACACCCACAGCGTATCCCGCCTTCATGAAGTCGACGGCGATGCTGTTGACAGGCACGGAGTCGGGATTCATACCTATCATTGAGTTCTTGGTCTTGAATCCGGTGGATAGAGCGGTTCCTGCCGCTGCCGAGTCAGTGATGGGCGAAGAAGCCGAGTATGTACGGGCCTGTGATGCGACAGGGAATGTCATCATAAGTATCGGCTGCTCGCTGTGGAGCACGTCGCGGTTATAGGCTTCGGTCGCGTTGACATGTCCGAGCCCCATTCCGTCGCCGATGAAGTAGAACACGTATTTGGCATCGTCGGCCGTCATTGTCAATGTGGCCGCGGCCGCCAGAAGGGATAGAATCTGTTTTTTCATTTTGTTATTGGTTATAGGTTTTTTTACTATTCGCGGCGTCGGATCTTTATGGGAATTGCGCCCTCTGGGATGCTGTCAACCACAAGAAGGAGGTTGCCCCCTCCACCTGCTCCGAGCATCTTCCAGGCGAGGGCTTTATCCTTCCATTTGGCGATCTCCTCCTCTACCCCTGGCTGCATCATGGCTGGGAACATAGAGGTCTGAGCATGGAATGAGTCGAGGAATGCTCTGGCGAATGCGTCGAGGTCTTTGTCCATGATTGCCTGCCAGCATCGGTCGGCGGCCTCTGTTAGGTCTTTGACCTTCGCCGGCGTGATGTCTTTTCCTTCCACTACCGAGCACCCCTTTCTGCGGGGGAACATCGGAGCCACGCAGAGGTGGCTTTCGAGCCAAGAGAGGATTTCCTCGTCCTGGATCGACTCGATTGTCTTCGGCCAGTAGTGGCCGTCGTAGAAATGGCGTGACAGTCCGGAGACGCATAATCCGATAGCGTCCTGTGCGCCGGAGACGTGTCCTTCGTTTTCGGGGTCGTTCTCGAAACAGAAGAGCAGACGCGCCATCATCTCCTCGTTGTAGGCGGGGAGCTCGTAAGGCCATATCTTGCGGGCTGCGTTGCGTGTCGAGGTCGACATGCCGCCGCGTTCCATGAAGTCGTAGGTCGGCTCGATGGAGGCTGTGATGGCCCACCCTGCGCCGTG
>JAIDTS010000433.1 GCA_029060585.1 Muribaculaceae bacterium | reverse complement strand
AAGCGGCAGCCATTTTCACAAACGGCTGCCGCTAAGTGCTTTCCATAATACATTTTACTAACCTAACATCATGAAACTAATTTCTTTCTTATATCTATTAAACAACATGCAAAGTAGAAGGTTTAATCATGGTCTTGTTTTTTTAAGGTTCCGTGCCCTTCCGCACGCTGCAAAGGCAACAGATCAGTATCGATTCGCTTTGTCAAGATAGTAGTCGCGGAGGTCGCTCCAGCGATAATAGGGCCCGCTGACGGGAGTGGCTGGTAGTCTTACCTCCTGCTCGTTGAGCAGGCACTTCACAAGTACGTCTCCCTCGTCATTTCTGTAGAATACAAGTTGGATGTTTCCTGCCATGGGAATAAGGTCATAGCTTCGCACTCCGGCTGCCTCGGCTTCTTCAATTGACGCGAATTCCTTGCCAAAGTCATTGAGCTCCATCAAGGTGATGAAGTTGATCAGGATTCCGTCATGTCCGTAGCGGAGATTTACACTTGGACGTTTCGACAACATGGCCGTATCGGTACTCTCGATAATGTTTTTCAACAATTTGCGTTGGGTATATGGCATCCTTCGCTCTGTCAGGGGCGTATCGATGCTGTGCAGAACCCATCCTGCGTTGTCGCCGCGCCATGCCTCGCGGACCTCGTCGACTGTGAATACCTTGTCAAGCATCCACGGCTGTCCTGTGTGTCCCTGTGTGTTGGCGAGTATCCAGTAGAGTTGAGGCATAAGGCCAGGCGACACGCTGTCGAGGGCATACTGCTTGTCGGTGACGAGGCGTGACAGGTAACCGTCGGGAACCGAATGGTTTTTCCAGTACTTCCAAAGCTCCGGATTGGACTTGTCTTTAATCTTCCATGCCTCTTTGTCATCATAGTTCATGAAATACATATCGGCATACGAAGCATCGCTTTTCACACTGACGTTTGGCGCTACCTCTCGTATGCCCTGAAGTCCATTGAGCATCGAGAGTATGCAGCGTATGACGACTGTGGATTTGGCATCCACATGTGAGGAATCTGAAAAGAGGATAGGATAATTGCGGGCCATGCGTCGTCCGATTGCCTGATGCTGCAGCGCGCCTTTGTCGGAGAGTTCTCCGAGGCGACCGCGCGATTGTTTCTCAATGTCGCGCAATACGTCGAGAGTCTCTTTGCCCAGGGGAGTGAGTTTTCCGGCCTGCTCTGCCTTTTCCAGATTTCTGACGGGTGTGAGATAGTCGTTCTCTCCGATGAGCCAGCGCGAACCATGCCGGCCGTAGTGCTCAAGATGAAAAGGCACGTATCCGGCAGGAGGAGGGGTCTGTGCAGGAGGGTCGTTCTCCTCATATGGATACGCCCTCAGGTTTCCTGATAGCTTATGGAAGTCGGTCTCGAAGTCGGCAGAAGAAATATCGGCGTGGGCTGACAGTATCGATATTATTAAGACTGAAACAGTGAATAATGATTTTGATGCATTCATCATATAGGCTGTATTGAAATTTATCTTAGGTGTCGCTCCTTGACCAGTCCGTGGCGGAACGCATGTAGAAGATCCTTCAGTTCGTCGATCTGTCCCTGAAGTTCATGTCCTTTGTCGGTGTCTCGTACGCGAAGACGCTTCGTCGACAGCTCCACTATCTGCTTTGATCCGAGAATGTCAGTTCCTTCCTTCACGGCTTTCTCGGCCGACTCGAATGGTTCGTGCTGCACAAGCTCCAGTCCCCGGCTGTGATAGACAAGTGTATATCCCGCGATGCCCGTAGTGGAATGATAGGCTTTTGAGAATCCTCCGTCTATTACGAGCAGTTTCCCGTTGGCGCGCATCGGACTCTCTCCCTTGGCAGCCCTTACCGGCACATGCCCGTTGATGATATGGCGGTGCTCGCCCTCGACGCTGAAAGCATCGAGAATGCCATCGATTATCTTCTCGTCGTTGCGCAGCTTGTAGTAGTTGCCTTTCTCCTCCGTATGTGTCGATGTGTCCTTGATGAA
>JAIDTS010000432.1 GCA_029060585.1 Muribaculaceae bacterium | reverse complement strand
TCCACTGGGTGCCATATAAGACATCCAGCGGAGTTTCTGATAACCCAACTTATGAAGTTCGTGCAGAATCTTCATAAGTTCATAAACTCCTAAACTATCAAGATGCCGACTCATAAAAATATATTTTATTCTTCAATTGACAGGGTATGCTCGGCAGCATAGCAGTCGAGAAGGAAATCAATACCTGTGAAACGGCGCACATAGGCATAATCCTGCATGTTGGAGAGGTTAAATCGCTGTGCGAAAGCTCCAAAGCACGCCACTACATATTCTATCCGGTTAAATATTTCTTTCTTGTCCATGACTATGCTTTATTGCTTACGATTTAGTCTTTAACTCAACTAACTCCATTTTTATCATGTTTATCTTCTGAGATTCCATTTCTTACTTTCCGATGCAGAAGTGGGAAAATATGGAATTCAACAGGTCTGGGGTGGTGATGGTGCCGGTTAGGGAGGAGAGGGCTGAGGTGGCTTCGCGGATGTCCATGGCGATGAAGTCGGCGCTGGCCCCGGCCTGCATCTGTTCGAGAGCACGTCGAAGCGCTTGACCGGCAGTCAAAAGGTCGCTGTAATGTCGGGCATTGGTCAGCAAAAGTTCCTTTTCAGGGTCGAAATCGCTTGTGGAGGCTTTTTTCAGGGCTTCGTTGAGCGTTTCGAGTCCACTGCCCTCCGCTGCTGAAATGCTGACTATATTCTGAATGTCATTGGGTGATTCCTCTGATACTAAAACGGCATTCAGGTATTTTTTCACATTTTCAAGATGAGATTCATATATTTCAGCTGCTGAAATCTTGGTTATAACAGGTATTATCTTCTGATCGGGCGTCAACTCTCTTAAAGAAGCGTTCATCTCAGCTATCTGATCTCCGATTGGTGCGAGCGGGTCTATGAGCCAAAGCACTATGGATGCTTGATTCAGTCGTTTGCGGGCCCTCTCTATTCCAATGTTCTCGATTCTGTCTGACGATTTGCGCAGTCCGGCAGTGTCAATGAACCGGAAGAGAATGCCGTCGATCTCGCATGTGTCTTCGATGATGTCGCGGGTAGTGCCGGGAATGTCAGAAACGATTGCCTTGTCTTCCTGAAGAAGGGCGTTAAGTAGGGTTGATTTCCCGACATTCGGCATTCCGGCGATTACAACGGGCACACCTTCTTTGATGGCACGTCCAGCAGCATAGGACGCCGTCAGCCTGTCGATCTTCAAGAGTAGGAGAGTGGCAATCTCAATAAGGCGTGTCCTGTCGGCAAACTCTACATCCTCTTCAGAGAAGTCAAGCTCGAGCTCAAGAAGGGATGCAAGCTCAATCAGCTTGTCGCGGAGTTCATTGAATTCCTTTGAGAATACTCCTCTTGTCTGCTGCATGGCGAGCCGATGGGCTGCCCTGGATGAAGAGGCGATTAGATCAGCCACACCTTCTGCCGATGCGAGATCCATACGTCCGTTGAGATATGCCCGACGGGAAAACTCTCCCGGTTCCGCTCCGCGCGCTCCCTTACGGAGCAACAGGTTGCTGACTTCCCTGACAATCCATGGAGAGGCATGGAGCGAGAATTCGACTACGTCCTCTCCGGTGAACGATTTTGGACCATAAAAGACTGTCGCTACAGATTGGTCGAGAATTTCTCCGCTCTCATCTATAATATTGCCGAGATGCGCAGTATGTGTATGGCAATCGCGCAGCCTCGCTCCCTTCCAAACAGAGTCAGCTATTGCAATAGCATCGCTTCCTGAAAGGCGAATTATCGCCAATGCCCCTTTTCCTGACGGAGTGGCGACCGCCATTATGGTGTCATCTCTCAATACTTTCATATGCTTTCTCGCTGTTTTCTCTCTTTCTATTTCTTGTCCAGTCTCTAAAGGACACTACGGCCTCAATGTCGTTCTCAATCTCATCAGGAAGGGCAGAGAAGAAATCAAGTCCGGTCATCTTTTCCACTTCATCCACGCTCGTGGCATATGCCTGCATGTTGCCCTCGCAATTCATATTCGGATATACAAATCCGATAGCACGCATTGGGGAAGCATAGGGGGCAAGCAATACCTTGAAAAAGGCAGACGGGACACGCACTTTGGCACGTCCGATTGTCTCGGTCTCACTGCCGTCGTAGACTGGTCCTGCAACGATGACTATGGCTGAGTCGCGCTTTGCCCATACCCGCTCCATCTCCTCGAGAGTATTCCATGCGCCTGTATTTAGCTCATGGTTCTGAGGACACATATTGGCCATTACAAAACAATCATGCATAGCCTTGCTGCTCCATTTTTGCTCTCCCGCGGGGCACATATGCCCACGATCATAACCGGAGCGGGAATAGTCACGGGTATCCGGACAATTCTCAATGTCGAAGTCTGTCCAGAACTTATTGCTACGTTCGGCTGCTCCCACTGTTTCATGTCCTTGAAGAATCCATGCCACATAGTTAGGCGTCTTATTTTCCGGATTGAAGTCTACCGTGAAACCTTCGTATTCCTTCACCACTGAAGGCATACTCTTGGCAGCAGTCACTTTGTCCAGATCTTTAAGGTTGATTCTTGGCGCTGTGGTGGATTCCGATGACTGTGTCGTTTCGGTAGATGTCAGCGTATCAAAGTTCTTGTCTATTGCGCCTGGCGACAGCCTGTTCCATAAATAGGCAATTCCTATGATGAGAAGGAATACTGCTGCATATTTTAATATCTTATTCTTATCCATTCTGCTCTTTTCCTTTTTTAAGCCAGGTAAGCTGCTTTTTTGCGTATACCCGTGTATTTTTCTGTATTCTGGCCACAGCCGTATCGAAATCCATTTCCCCATCAAAATAGGCGAACATTTCTTTCAGGCCTACGGTATTGAGCGAGTTGAGATGACGCATAGGATACACCCTCCGGGCCTCTTCCTCAAGTCCTTGCTCCACCATGGTGATTACCCTTCTATTTATACGGTCAAACAAAACCTCCCTTGGCAGGTCAATCACTATCTTCTCAATCTCGAAGTCGCGCTTCTTTTTCTTGCCTGTGCGGAGTGATGTGTAGGTGGAGCCCGCAGTCATGCAGATTTCAACAGCGTGGAAAATCCTCTTCATATTGGCCTTATCCACTATTGCGAAGTATTCCGGATCAAGGGTCTTCAACCGGTCACGAAGCCAATCATCACCATTTTGTTTCCATTCGTGCATCAGTGGAATACGGATGCTGTCGGGAACGGTAGGAAGTTCGTCGATACCGTTTAGAAGGGCATCTACATACATCATTGATCCGCCGCACACGATAGCAATATCGCGTTTCTTCCAGATTTCATGGGCTATCCTCAACGCATCCTCCTCAAACATAGCCGCTGAATAATAGGCGTCGAGGGGAAGCATCTCCATAAGATGATGAGTCACCCCCGCTCGCTGACTCATGTCAGGAACGGCGGTGACGATCGGTATTCCTTTATAAACCTGCCGGGAATCGGCGGAGATTATCTCTGTGTCATGCTCAAGTGCGAGTCTGACCGCGAGATCGGACTTTCCGGAAGCTGTAGGTCCGGTGACTACAATCAGTTTCTTCAAGGCGTGAAACACGTTGGCGGATTACTCCGCTACGATCTTAGCGATATTGAAGATAACGTCGGTCGCCTTCTCCATTGATTGGATTGATACGAACTCATAGCGTCCATGCATATTCTCTCCGCCCGCGAAGATATTGGGGCAGGGGAGTCCCTTAAAAGAAAGCTGGGCACCGTCTGTGCCGCCACGGATGGGTTGCACCTTGGGGGTCACACCGGCCTCGCGCATGGCCTTCTCTGCGATCTCGATGATATACATCATGGGTTCGATCTTCTCCCTCATATTATAGTATTGATCCTTGATCTCTACGCTGCAGCTTCCCGGATGCTCCATATTGGTCTTACGGCAGAGATGCTCTATCTCGCGCTTGCGGCTTTCGAAACGAGCCCGGTCATGGTCGCGGATGATGTATGTGAGGGTTGTCTCCTCAACTGAGCCTTCTATGCCTATGAGATGATAGAATCCCTCATAACCTTCCGTATGCTCCGGAGTCTCCCAGCGCGGAAGCATCTGAATGAACTGGTTGGCTACACGAATGGAGTTGACCATTTTGTGCTTTGCTGTGCCGGGATGTACGTTGCGTCCCTTTATAGTCACTTTAGCGGAAGCTGCGTTGAAGTTCTCATATTCCAGTTCTCCGACTGCTCCTCCGTCCATAGTGTAGGCGAAATCGCAACCGAATCGCTCTACGTCGAACTTGTGGGCGCCCTTGCCTATCTCTTCATCGGGATTGAATGCAATCCGGATCTTACCGTGCTTCACATCAGGGTTAGCCTGCAGGCGAGCTACCGCAGTAAGTATTTCTGCGATTCCGGCTTTGTCATCGGCTCCAAGCAGGGTGGTGCCGTCGGTGACGATCAGATCCTGTCCGATATAGTTGAGAAGCTCCGGGAATTCATCCGGACTAAGATAGATGCGGAGCTTTTCGTTGAGTGTGATAGCAGTACCGTCATAGTTCTCAACTATGCGGGCGTTGACGTGGCGTCCACTCATATCCGGAGCAGTATCCATATGAGCGATGAATCCTACAGTGGGAATCTCTCTATCGGTATTTGCGGGGAGAGTGGCCATAAGGTAACCGTTATCGTCAAGAGTGATGTCTTCAAGCCCCATGCCTTCAACGAGTGTCTTGAGATGGCGGGCAAACGTCATCTGTCCCGGAGTGGAGGGAGTGAGGTTGGTCTCTTCGTCGCTTTGGGTGTCGAATTTTATAAATTCTAAAAATCTATCGGTTACTGTCATTGTGGTCAAATTGTTTAGCGATTCTATTTCACGCGCAAAGTTACAAAATTTATGCGATATATGCAAATTGTATTTTATACTATTTGCTATTGAAGATAGGAAGATAGCGGGGAAGTATAAATATTCTGCTTTAAATTTGTCGGATTAGGAATAATTTTTTAATTTTGTGCCGTAAAATACATCATGACCTACTATTGAACCACAGACGACTCATGACACTGAAGAAACTTGCTGCCGCGGCAGCCATGATGACCTTTTCTCTCGTTTCCTTCGCCGCTTCAGATGGCGACAGAAATGAAGACGAGCATCTTGTATCATTAGACCTTGACGCAAGGCTGGACTGGCAGCTCTTGAAGCATCAAGGAAAACTTGATAATTCCCAGACCGGCTTCATTGGCAAATATATTGCTCTGAAAGCTCATGGACAGCTGACTGAAGGGCTAACCTACACTTGGCGCCAGCGCTTTTCCAGAACGCCTAAAGACCATACTTTCTGGGATCAGACCGATATTCTCGACATAAGCTATGCGCATGGACGCTTCGATCTGGGAGCCGGCAAACAGGTGGTGATGATTGGAGGCTACGAATACGATCGAGCCCCGATCAATCTGATGTGTCCTAATCTGTTTGTCTCGAATGTCGCCTGTTATCAGTTTGGAGTATCCGGCGGTTATCAACTAACTGCTGATGACCATCTGGCATTTCAGATTTCGCAGAGTTTATTCGCCACTCCGCAACAGCGCAACCTTTACAGCTACAATCTTATGTGGAGAGGTGGACATTATATTACCGACAAGCTTCGCTTTGAGACTATTTGGTCGCTCAATGAGGTGGAATTCCTCAAAGGAAAATACTGCAACTACATAGCGCTTGGCAATAAACTTGAGATTGACAATCGTTTTACTGTATTGCTTGATCTCATGACCCGAACTTATCCTGACAACAGGGCTTTCAAAAACAATACCTTCATGGCTGAGTTCGCCTGGGATATTTCCCCGAAATGGAAGCTTACAGCCAAAGCCTCCTACGATTGCAACCGCGGAGTAAATATGACCGACAAAACCGAAGTGGCTCGAGGCACGGAGCTCGTAATCGCCGGAGCGGTAGCCGAATGGTATCCAATAAGTAATCGCAGACACCTGCTTAAGGTGCATGCTGCGGCTTTCGGATCGTTTGGCGAAAACTATAATCCATCCGACCTCATGCAGAAAGAAACGATGTATGCTTCCATTGGTCTCACCTGGCACATGAACCTTCTAAATATTAAATAATGGTATGGACTCTACTAATGTAACGACCGAGAAAGAAACTTCTTCGGGTCAAAAGGCAAAGACAGGAGGTAAAGTTTACCTAAAAGGCATCGTGTGCCTTATGTGGGTTTTTGTAATCTTTGGAGCGATAGCCTATAAGATGGGGGTCGCCCCGATGATGAAGACCATGATGGCCACTGCCCATGATCTGCTGCTGAATACATGCTTTTTCCTGATGGCGGTATGCGTGCTGACCGGAGCCCTCGGTCGAATTCTTGTAGAGTTCGGTGTGGTCGAAATGCTTCAGAAAATCCTCCATCCTGTCATGAAGCCAATATTTAACCTTCCAGGTGTCGCATCTCTGGGAGGAGTGATGACCTTTCTTTCCGATAATCCTGCTATAATCACAATCTCCAAAGACAAGCAGTTTGCCCGCTACTTCAAGAAGTATCAATTCATATCACTGACCAATTTCGGAACTGCATTCGGAATGGGACTTCTTGTGATAATCTATATGATCAGCCTCGGATATACGGTTGAGCCACTCATCGGCTTTGTCGGTGCGATAGTCGGGTGCGTGGTGTCGACACGATGTATGCAAAGTTTTATCCTTCGTTCACATCCCGACTACCGCGATATGGCGGCCGTAGACGAGGTCTATGATGAGATTAAGAAGACTGAGGAGGAAGGAAAGAATGAAAATGAATCACTTTTCACCCGCATACTTAATGCAGTTCTCGACGGAGGTAAGGGCGGTGTAGAGGTAGGACTCGCTATCATCCCCGGTGTGCTCGTGATTTCCACTCTTGTGATGATGCTCACTTTCGGCGCCGGCCCTGATGGATATGACGGAAGTGCCTATCAAGGAGTCGAACTTCTTCCTGCGTTGGTAGGAAAGGTCAACGTAGTGTTTGAATGGCTTTTCGGTTTCCATGATCCGCATCTTATCGGTTTCCCTATTACTGCTCTTGGAGCGGTAGGAGCCGCGCTCGGATTGCTCCCGAAGTTCATGGCTGAAGGTTGGGTAGACGGCAACGCTATCTGTGTCTTCACTGCCATTGGAATGTGCTGGAGCGGTTATCTCAGTACCCACACCGCCATGCTTGACTCTCTTGGTTACCGCAATCTGACTTCCAAGGCAATCCTCGCCCACACGATCGGCGGCCTTGTCGCGGCTGTCGTAGCACATCTGCTCGCCATGCTAATCCTCTGATTTTGCATCATGATACTCTAAAAAATAATAAAACATAAGGCCATTTGGAATCCGCTATTGTGAGATAGCGGATTTTTTAGTAATTTTGTGTCGGCGTCGGACTGTATTTCCGATTGCTTCCGGACATTCCGGATTTTGAATCACCTTTGATGATCAGAACATATGAGAACAGAAGAAGAACTTGAAGGAGTAACACTCCTCGGTAATCAGGGGACAAAGTATCCCACCGATTACGCTCCGCAGCTGCTGGAGACATTTGATAACAAGCATCCTGAGCATGAATATGTGGTGCGTCTTGACTGCCCCGAATTCACTACACTCTGTCCGAAGACGGGACAGCCGGATTTCGGCCACATCAAGATTTCCTATATCCCCCGCACCTGGATGGTAGAGAGCAAGAGCTTGAAGCTCTATCTTTTTTCATTTCGTAATCACGGCGACTTCCACGAAGACTGCATAAATATCATAATGAAGGATCTGCGGGATCTCATGGATCCGAGATATATAGAAGTGAAGGGAATTTTTATGCCCAGAGGAGGCATCTCCATTCATCCTTTCGCCAACTGGGGAGACGCAGACCATAAGGATTTGGAAAAAAGAAGAAGAATCGATATGCTTGATTTTTGATATGAAAGATTCGGTAATTGTATTGAGTGGTGGGATGGACTCAACCACTCTGCTTCACGATCGAAAGGATCAGATCGCTCTCGCTGTCACATTTGATTATGGTTCAAAACACAATGCAAGGGAGATTGAATGTGCCCGTAAGAACTGCGAGATGCTTGGAATAGAGCATTTAGTGATTCCTCTGGACTTTATGGGACAGTATTTCAAGTCTTCTCTTTTGATAGGCGGCGACGATATTCCCGAAGGCCATTATGCTGACGAAAACATGAAGTCTACGGTAGTTCCTTTTAGAAACGGTATTATGCTTTCTGTCGCTGCAGGACTTGCCGAAAGCCGCGGACTTAAGAAAGTAATGCTCGCCAACCATGGAGGAGATCATGCCATCTATCCAGACTGTCGCCCCGGATTCATAAATGCAATGAGTGAGGCCATACGTCAAGGCACTTATGACGGAATAGTGATCGACGCTCCCTATACAGATATCACGAAAAGCGATATCGCGCGTATCGGGAAACGAATAGGTGTCGACTACCGTCTGACTTACTCGTGCTATAAGGGAGGAGAGAAGCATTGTGGAAAATGTGGAACTTGCGTAGAGCGCATGGAGGCACTTCGCGATGCAGGCATAGATATCAATGATTAATTATGGATAGGAAGGAACATTTATGTACTACGTAAAGAAAAGACTTGAGATTTCGGCGGCTCATCGTCTCTGCCTGCCTTATGATAGCAAATGCACGAACCTGCATGGACATAACTGGGTTATCACGGTTGAGTGCCGCGCAAGGGAACTTAATGAGTCAGGCATGGTGGTGGACTTCACAAAGATAAAGGAACTGGTGGCCGGAAGGCTCGACCATGCGATACTCAATGATGTGCTTCCTTTTAATCCGACTGCCGAAAACATAGCCCGCTGGATTGTGGACTCAATCCCGGAATGTTTCCGATGCGAGGTGCAGGAGTCGGAAGGAAATGTAGCAGCCTACGAGGAGGATTGACATGAGGAAGATCAAAGAGATATTTTATTCCCTGCAGGGTGAAGGACACCATACCGGATATCCTTCGGTGTTCATTCGTTTTTCCGGATGCAACCTACAGTGCCCGTTTTGTGACACTCATCATAACGAAGGAGTGGCCATGACAGACACGGATATTGTCCGTGCGGTCAATCTGTACAAGGCTGACTGGGTTGTGTTGACAGGTGGCGAGCCATCATTATGGATAGACGCTGATTTCATCCGTCTGCTTCATCAGGCGACGGGCAAGAAGATAGCCATTGAGACCAACGGAACCAATACACTCCCGGAAGGAATAGATTGGGTGACAGTGTCGCCGAAGACCGGTATTGCAGACATGATCGGTAATCCTGAAATCAGAGTGCAGAGAGCAGACGAGATAAAAGTAGTCGATGTCGGGCAGGAACTTGAGGATTACTTTAATCTGCCGTGCATAGAAGAAAAGACCTTGATGTATTTGCAGCCTTGTTATGTGGCTGATTCTAAGAAGAGAGAATCCAACACTCTTCGCACCGTGCGGCGTGTCCTTAAGGATCCACGCTGGACTCTCAGTCTTCAGATACATCGATACCTCGGCATTCCCTGATGTATCATGAGGGGAAAAGGATGGACTCTATGTGTGTGCCATCCGAGTCTTGACGGATGGAGGAAATCCTTGGCGGGATTATCCCCTACATAATGAAATTCATCAGCCCCGGCGTATTTCTCCATTACACGGAGGAAGGTGTCGGGGCTCGTCTTGTCATATCCGGTTTCTTCAGATATATATATATTGTCGGAATCGAAAAAGGCATATAATCCTGCGCTCTGAATCTTGTTGCGTTGCGTGGAGCTTCTGCCGTCCGTGATCAAAACTGTCTCTATCTCAGGATTGCCTCGCAGTGTCTCCAGCATATCAAGAATCGAAGGAGCTGCATGGTAGATCTCGGGATCAGGAAGATGACTCCTGAATTCACTTACAATGGCCCTCATATTTACCGTATCGGTCAGACCTGATTCCGATAGCAGAGACTCAAGAGCTGAGTAATGGTTCTGGCGCCTCATTGCGGCTGCCTCCATACGCCAGGTGATCCTCTCTTCAGAGATTCCGGGTAGGCGGGAATGCAGTAATCTTGCTATATAGCGTATACCGCTACGGATGAAAAGTACTTCCGCAACGAGCGTATCGTCCAGGTCGAACCCGACTATCACTCTCTTCATTTGGCTATTCGGATGATTCTTGCGCCCTGTATGCGTTTTACGTTTCGCTTTATATAGTGTTCGAACGGTAGTTCCTCCAGCGTCACTGCATCCTTTGAAGGAGAAAGCTGTATAATCATAAGCTTATCTCCTTCGAATGTAAGGATGCCCATCTCGCGGCTGTCCAGATTGAAATCAGGAGTGAGGAGGAAGAATATATCTCCTTCCTTCGCCTTTGCCTTGAATCGACTCGTATTCATCAAATCGCCGTTTGAGATATACGGAATCTGATGGTTTCTGAATCCCATTTCGAGCATCTTTAGTCGCTCGTAGTTGACTGGTTTAGCCAGGGCTTTGAATTTGTCGCGGTTATGTGAAATGTAGTCGAGCGATTTCTCCTTTCTTTTTGCTACCAATCCATTCAGATCCATTGTTGCGTCAACGACATTGCCCCTGAAAATGTTATCCGCTATCCAATCTGACGGATATAGGAACATCGAGATGAAATCTACAGCAGCCCCTTTCTTAAACATAACGTTTTCGTACCGGTCTGCGAAGTCTCGCCAATTTGGTGATGTAGAAACCTCATAAGCCTGTGCGAGTGCTATGCAAGTGGAAAGAAGGCTCAGAGGTGTGAATGAATGTATGTTGATGGTATATTCAAGAGTATCGGCTTCGAGGATGTCGCTTCGTAGGGATGAGGGAGCCCCAACGAGCTGCCGAGCGAAAAACGTCACACGTGAAGCTGGATCAAGCTCTTTGAGTGCGGCATCTGAAAGAATCTTGTTGATGATAGTTGTATCCTGTTCGCAGTGGAACGCAACATTGTCATATGCTTTCAAGCTGACAGCCGATATTGAAAGAATGAATATTGTTATAAGTAGCCTTTGAAGTTTCATATACGAGTGTAGTATTTGTTACGGTAAATCAAATTTCCTTTAGGTATTTACAAAATTAAGAAAAAAAGTTGGATTAGGCAAATGGGTTTTGACAAAGATGAGAATAAAAAATGACAGAAGCGTGTGCAAAGCGCTTCTGTCATTCATGAGAAGTCTATAAGTCTCTCTTACTTTGGAAGGTTGAAGACGGTTGATATCTCTTTCATCTGGGCATCTGACATTCCTTCAGGCTCGAATCCCATGTTGCATGCGCACATGAAGATATCTGCGCTCTTGTTAAGCACGTCGATTTGGTCGAAAGCCGACATGATATCTGTGTCGACAGCGAACACACCATGTTTCTCCCACATCACTACGTCATAATCATCGTCGATAGCCTTGATTGTGGCCTCAGCGAGGTCGTTTGACGATGGCAGCATGTAGGGGACGATGCCGAGTCCACGCGGAGCGAACGCCTTAGTCTCAGGAATCATGGACCAAAGGATTTTTGTCAGCACATCCTTTTTCAGATATTCAGGGTTGTGGGTCATAGCAACCAGCTGGATGGGATGGGTGTGAAGGCTTGCCTTATAGTTCGATCCCTTGCCGATGAGATAGTTGTGTACGGCGAGGTGTGAAGGAAGCTCTGAAGTAGGTTTAACGGGTTTATCCGCTACTATTTCATAGCTTGCACAATCGTCGCAGATACGGATGATCGATCCGTTGTCCATAGGCCAGCGAGCGAGGTCGCGCATGCGCATCTGTGTTCCTTTGCAATAGAACCAGCATCCTTTCAGGTTGGGAAGAGTGAATCCAATCGGGAAAGGACCAGCAATGGCAGGCATTGCTTTTATTTCATCTGTAATATGTTCGGTGACATTTACTGTTATATTGCCGCCGTTGCGTTCCGCCCAGCCTTTCTGCCAGAGATAGCCGGCAGCTTCCGCTACCTGTCCTACTTGATGGGCAAGTCCGGGGTTATTATCTAATACTGAAGACATATCGATTGAAGGTTAAGTGTTCTGTTTATATGATCTGAGGGAGGAAACAAGATATAATGAGCACAATGATGCCCACGATGAGCACGGCGATTGTACGCGGCGGACATCCTTTCCACTCCTTGAGTATGATTCCCCAGACGTTTGAGAAGATGACGTTGAGAGCCATGAGGATACAGAATGAGAGGGTCATCAGAGTCGGGGAATCTACTAGGAATCCCTTTCCGATAGAGAGTCCGAAGAACTGGCTGTACCACAGCGCGCCTGCGAGGATACAGAGAAGAAGGTTGTTGACAAATACATCTCCTTTGCCGTAGTCGCTCCATGTCTGGTTCTTATGGTTCTGATAGAAGCAGTATGCTGCGTTCGTGATGAAACCTCCGAATGTGACGAGGAATGTAGCCGGCAAAGTCTTGTATTCATTGGGTGTGAGCGCTCCGAAGTTGATGTCTTCTCCGAATGCCAGTCCGATATTGAAGCATCCGCTCATGAATCCGCATAGAAGTGCGATGAGGATTCCCTTGGGGAAGTTGAAGTCCTTGACGGCAGACTTCTTTTCATCCTCGCTAAGTGCATTTGCCTTCATGGCTCCGGCGATACCGATGATGTTGATGCCAGCAAGGGTCACAATCACTCCGATGATAACAGAGAACGTCAGTTGTGAAAGGGGATCCTGATCCGGGAAGAATATCTGCAGCATTACGGGCCCCATGATCGTGCCCAGACCGGCGCATGTGCCGAGGGCTATTGACTGACCGAGAGCGACTCCAAGGTAGCGCATCGAGAGACCGAAAGTCAGGCCGCCAATTCCCCAGAGCATACCAAATAGAATGGTCATCCAGATATTGAATGAGGGTGCGGATTCAAAGAGTTCGCTTATGCTGTGGTTTTCAGGAATCGCGAGCATCATTCCCAGAAACGGGAGAATGAGGAATGCAAAGACAGCCTGCACGAGCCAGTAGCTTTCCCAGCTCCATTGCTTGATCTTATTGATTGGCACATAGCAGCTCGACTGAAAGAAGGAGCCGATTGCTATGATGAGTAGACCGAGAAATATCATGGTGTTTGGATATTGATCAGATTGATAGCAATATATCATAAGATATGGAATGGCGTCCATATCTTATGATATAGTTGATTATCGGAGAAATTTAACGCTTTGAAGTGACGTCAGCCTCGTATTTCTCGATTTCCTTTATATAGGATTCGCCTACGGGCACATTGTTCTTGAGGCAGAACATGTCGTATACAGCGTTCCATGGGAGGTTCTTGCACTCTTCGAGGAGAGCGAGACGCTGGAAGTTCTTACCAGAGAGTTCGTAATCGCGAAGGGTCTTGACCGGCTCAAGAAGAGCGCGGAGCATACATTTCTGTGCTGCGCGGCTACCGATGACGTAGGCACCGATTCGGTTGAGGGTTGCGTCGAAATAGTCAAGTCCGTAGTGAACGCGGTTGAGAGCACCGGCGCGAACGATCTCGCTGAAGAGATCCATAGTCGGGTCGTCCATGATTGTCACATGGTCGGAGTCCCAGCGGATCGGGCGTGAAACGTGAAGCATAAGCTCAGGCACGAAGAGAAGCATTGCGCTCACCTTATCGGCTACGCTCTCGGTCGGGTGGAAGTGGCCTGTGTCAAGAGTGATCATCATGTTCTTCTGAGCTGCATATGCTGTGTAGAAATCGTTGCTTCCTACGGTGTAGCTTTCGAGTCCGATGCCGAATACCTTTGACTCCACGCAGTCCTTCATCATGTCGTAGCGGTGCTCGAAAATCTGGTCGAGAGAGTCCTTGAGGAGCTCGCGGTAGAGGGAGCGGTTGAGTGTGATGTCCTTGCTGCCGTCATGAACCCATGTGTTCATGATACAAGGGTCATTCTGAGCCTCGCCGATAGCCTGGGAGATAGCACGGCAACGCTTTGAATGCTCAATCCAGAAGTCGCGGATGCTCTTGTCAGGATTTGAGAGCGAGAGGTCGCCGCTCTTAGAGTGGGAGAATGATGTAGAGTTGAAGTCAAGCTTGATGTCATTGGCCTTACCCCATTCAATCCAGCTCTCGAAATATTCAGGAGTAACTTCATCACGGTCTACGAACTTGCCTTTGAAGTCACCGTAGATCTCGTGAAGATTGAGGCGGTGCTTGCCTGGGATGAGGCTCATTGCATAAAGCACGTCGGCACGGAGCTCATCTATATTACGGGCACGTCCGGGATAGTTGCCATTGACCTGAATGCCGCCGGTCAGACCACCTTCACGGGGTTCAAAGCCGGTCACGTCGTCAGCCTGCCAGCAGTGCATGCTGAGATGGAAATCCTGCATTTGCTGGAGCACTTTGTCGGTGTCTACGCCGATTGCGGCATATCTTTCCTTGGCTACTTCATAAGCCTTCTGGATAAGTTCTTCTTTCATGATTCTTTTTTGATTATTGGTTAGTTTTTGTTATTTGCTTGGATAGAAAGTCTCAGTTTCCGTAGAGTTTATGGCAACTTCCCTCATCTCCTTCAAAGACGACAGGTCGTCGCAGGCGCGAAGCTGCATCAGGACGTTTCCAAGGGCGGTACACTCGGCGGGACCGGCTACCACCGGAATTCCGAGAGTGTCTGCAGCCATCTGCATCAGATGTCTGTTGCGAGAACCGCCTCCGATCACGTGCAGCCGCTTGATCTCAACCGGAGAAAGTTCGCGAAGCCACTCAGTGATCTCGCCGTATCTGTTAGCGAGGCTTCGATAGACCACCCTGATGTAGTCTGCGGGAGACTCCGGTTTAGGTTGACCTGTCTTTTCGCAGTAAGCGTCGATAGCTTTCGTCATGCTTACAGGATTGGCAAACGAGGGATCGTCCGGATTGACGATGCTCGGGCACTCGCTTTCGAGATAAAGAGCGGCAAGTTCTGAGATTTCCTTAGGTGCGTCTTTGAATTCCTCACGGCAACGTTCGAAAAGCCATAGTCCTGTGATATTCTTTAGCACACGGATAGTGCCGTCGACTCCGCCTTCGTTTGTGAAATTGTATTCAAGACTTTTGTCAGTGATGATCGGACCTTCATTCTCGATTCCGAGCAGTGACCAGGTGCCGCAACTCAGATACGCGTAGTCTTTGTCAGGAGTCGGAACTGCAGCTACGGCCGAGGCTGTGTCATGACCGGCAACTGCAACAACGGGAACTTCCCCAAGTCCTGTAAGTTCCGCGAGACGAGGGATGAGGGTTCCTATTTCTTCGCCCGGCTCTATCATGGGCCCGAACTTATCGCGGGAGAGTCCGACTTTATCAAGAAGCACTTCGTCAAGCTCTCCTGTATTAGGATTCAGAATCTGGGATGTAGATGCTACGGTACGTTCTGTGACAGCCTTTCCGGTCAGCATATATGACAGTGCATCGGGAATAAAAAGGATCTTGTCTGCGTTGTCAAGCACTTCAGGAGTGTTGTGGCGTATCGTATACAACTGGAAAAGAGTATTGAAATCCATGAACTGTATGCCGGTTTTCGCATACACTTCCTCCTTTGGCATTTCCTTGCAGAATTTTTCAACGGCTCCTGCAGTGTGTGTGTCGCGATAGCAATAAGGAAGGCTTGCAATGCTTCCGTCTTTAAGGAAATATGCTACATCGCATCCCCATGTGTCGATGCCGATGCTCTTAAGAGTAGGCTTATCAGGCATTTCTGCGAGAATTCCGGCACATTTTTTCATCGATTCGATGATGTGCTGATATATAAGAGGAAGATTCCAGTACTGATGCTCCCCGATGGGGAGCATTGGATAGTGGTAGCGTGCGATTTCCTGCATGTCTACCTTCTTCCCATCGAAGGATGCGAGAATAGTGCGTCCTGATGTCGCGCCAAGATCGACGGCGAGATGATATGTCTTAGTCATTTCTATCAGAAATCAGTCGAGATGGAAAACTTCTTTGATGGGAATGGTGACAGGGGAGTTGTCAGGGTTAACCTCCATGATGTCTGCCATGAAGTCCCACCACTTGCGTGTTATTTCATCGGCTGCTTCCGCATCCTGAGAGTTGGAATCACCCTCCACTTCCTGATAACCGAACAGAATATTTGTGTCTTTGTCCCAATAAATGGAATAGTTGCGCACTCCTGAATCGGCTATCTGCTTTTTGAGTTCCGGCCATAGCTGAGCATGGCGTTTTTCATACTCGGCTTCGAAGCCGGGCTTTAGAAACATTTTGAATGCAAATCTTTTCATGGTGTCTCCGAGTGGTTATTGGTTAGGTTATTGGTTTAGTTATTTGGTATAAGCGGGCAATTCCTATTCGGTCTGTGCCTACTTCTTATGCAAAGTTAATAAATTTTATTGAGAATAATAAAAAAAAGTGGATTTTTTTGATTGGGAATGCCTTAAAAGGTTAAAAATTCGGACTCCCCGGCTTTCAGACTTACCGGGATAGCTTCACCGTTGACCAGAAGAGTGAACTCTGTGTCAGTGATCGGCGAGAGGCGCAGTGTAGATACCTTGCCGTCATTCCACTGAGCGTCGACAGTCACTCCAGCTCTTGTGCGCAGACCCGATACCGATCCGTCTTTCCATTGCGAGGGAAGAGCCGGAAGAAGAATTATGGATTCCGGAGTCGACTGCAGAATCATCTCTGCTACTCCGGCTGTACCTCCGAAGTTTCCGTCAATCTGGAACGGTGCGTGAGCATCGAGAAGATTGGGATAAGTGCCTCCACCGTGACGTTTGTCCGGTCCATTGTAATTATCTGGACTCACAAATTTTAGGAGTCGGCGATACATGGCATAAGCCTTGTCAGCGTCGGCAAGTCGCGCAAGAAGGTTGACGCGCCAGCCGGTACTCCATCCGGTTGTGTTGTCTCCCTTAATTTCAAGCGTCTTTGCCGCTGCCTTAGCGAGTTCGGGAGTTTCTGCGATTGAGATATGATGTCCGGGATAGAGGCCATACAGGTGCGACTGATGGCGATGTTGTGGATCTTGCTCCTTGAAGTCGATAGCCCATTCCTGAAGCTGTCCTGCCTTTCCTATCTTGTAAGGAGCCATCTTAGCGAGGGCTGCGTTGATTTCCTTTACGAGTTCTGCATCAGTCTCCAGGGTGAGGGCGGCATCGCGTGTATCTGATAGACACTGGCGTATCATGGCGAGGTCGGCATATGCGCCAGCCGAAGTAGCTGCCGGTTTTCCATCGGGAGCGATGAAGTTGTTTTCCGGAGAAGTGGAAGGTGAAGTTATCAGATTCCCGTCCTTGTCTTCGATCATCCATCCGAGGCAAAATTCAGCAGCTCCCTTGAGTGTGGGATAATATTCGCGCAGGAAGTCAAGATCTCGGGTAAAGAGGTAGTGTTCCCAAATGTGGGATGCGATCCAGGCTCCGCCCATGTTCCAGTTTGCCCATTGCGGATCGCCGGAATTCATTCCAACCGGATTTGTGATTGCCCATATGTCTGAATTGTGTCCAAGACACCATCCGCGGTCAACACCATAGTATTCACGTGCAGTGTCCTTGCCGGTAACCGGGAGTTGCTTGATAAAGGAGAGAAGCGGCATATGGAGTTCGCTGAGTCCGGTCACTTCAGCAGGCCAGTAGTTTTCCTCTACATTTATATTGGTGGTATAGTTTGAGCTCCATGGCGGGAGGAGATACTCGTTCCAGAGGCCTTGAAGGTTTGCCGGCACTCGTGGCGTGCGAGAGCAGCTTATAAGAAGGTATCGTCCATAGTCGAAATATAATTCTTCAAGGTCGGGGTCGTATGCGGAATTGTCGGTATAGTTTTTCAGACGCAAATCTGTCGGCGTATCGTTCAGTTCCTGAGCAGACTCTCCGAGGTCAAGGTTTACGCGCGAAAAGAGCGCGGAGTAATCGTTGATATGGTCTTTAAGAATGTCGTTGAAGGCCTTTTTCTCCGCGCGGTCTGCTTTTCGTGATGCTATGGTCCGGTAGTCAGATCCATAGATGGCGGGGTTTTTGTCAGCCCCGTTGAAATTGGTGGCGATTGCCGCTATTATCACGGTCTCGGTCGCACCCTTCACCGTGAGGGTGCCGTCATTGCCGGGTAGGAGAGTGGCTCCAGGCGCAATGGCTCGTATGTCGGTGCGGAAGCGTATGCCGCGTGCGTCATCGTAGAGAAGTTTTTCGTCGGCGGGCATGTCAACATAGCTGGGGAGGGAAGAGTAAGAGGCGCTTCCTTCAGCTATGATTCCTTTTTCAGATGAGCTGACCTCAACCTTTTTTATCGGAGACTCGAAGGATAATGTGAAGTCGATTGGTTTTTCGGAAGTGATTCTGATAGCCAATACACTGTCTGGTGCTGAAGCAATATA
>JAIDTS010000431.1 GCA_029060585.1 Muribaculaceae bacterium | reverse complement strand
AGCCTGCGGGCCACTCTGGCTGCTCCACCTGCATGATGGCCGGCAAGGTTGCTTCCGAATACGAATATATCATCGGGCCCCAATTCTGTGATATTTTCAGGAGTAAACTTCATACCGCTGATAAACTTCAGGCTTTCCTCTATGCCGTAGGGGCGATGCCGCTCATAGCGCTCCTTCATCTGCGTCTCGCCAGATGCTCCAGCAAGGTCGTCGGCTACTGACAGTATCACGTCTTGGAGCTCAAGACTGTTTCTGAACTTTGGCGGTATTCCGGTGTATCCAAGTATAGCACCGATGATGTTTCCAGCTACTGCTCCTGTGGAGTCGCTGTCGCCGTCGTGGTTCACAGCAGCAATGAGGCAACCTTCAAAATCGCGTATATAGCGCGACACGCAGAAGACTGCGATGGCGGCCGTCTCCTCTGATACCCACCCTTGGCCAAGTTTGGCTATTGCCTCACGGTTTGACCTGGTGGATCCTGCAAGGTCGAGAGCCTTCTGGATTATGGCGACAAACTCTTCCGACTTTTCGGTGTCTTGTACTGTAGAGAGTGTTCCGCTCAGTGCCTGTGAGATTATTGAGCGGAATGTAAGGCGATCGATGACGTGGGTTTTCATGCATCCGAAAATGACCAGAGCGGTAAAGACCGTAGCGAGTGTGCTGAGGTCGTGAAGATGGGTGATGCGGGCGTTGGCGGCGGCGACAAGCGCAGTTTCGTGTTGTGCGTCTTGCGTTGT
This sequence comes from Muribaculaceae bacterium, assembly GCA_029060585.1. The sequence continues at coordinate 1,057 of JAIDTS010000431.1, read as the reverse complement.
GCGTTGTGCGTCGCGTGCTCCATAGAAGATGCCTATGGGAGCGACTCTCATTACGGCTCCACACCCCTTCGAGTCATTGTTAGCCGGTCTGCCATCCTCAAGGGCAGCCAAGGCCGTCAGGCATGTATTGCCGGGAGCCCTTCGCGCCCACAGGTCTCTGACGTGGGTAAGCCATGAGGTGGAGAGCGGCAGCTGGAAAGCAGTCTGCGTTGCGAACCATGCAAGATAGGCCTGCTCCATATTCTTTAAAATCTGTTCGGGGGTGGGATCAGGATTGGCCGTGTAAGCCGACAGAAGTCCCTCGGCTGTAAAGAGGGTCATCTGAGTGTCATCGGAAAACCTTGCTATTCCATAGGAATCAGGTTTGAAGGAAGTGATTCCGGCAGGGCCGTATTCCTTCAGGATCTCCTTCAGTGACGAGAATTCAACTGCATATCCGAGCGCATCACCGGCGGCACCTCCTATGAGGCATCCACGTGCCTTATCTATCAGTATGTCTTTCATTGTCGGGGTTTATTTAGTTTTCGAGTTTTCGGTCTTTTTTTGGGGGAGAGAATTACTTTACTCAACGTTCGCTCTAAGAATCTCACGCAGAGGGCGCAGAGGGGCAAAGATTCAATGCTCAAGTAAGTTTCGCGTCGCGGTTGTGGCGAGCACGCAAAGATTACGGGCTGCTTCGCGTCGCCCGGAGAGCGCAGAGCAAAAGCGCAGTTCCTGCGCTAAGGGATTGAGATTAAATCTATAAGAACAAACGAAACTTAAATTACTTGAGGAAGGAGGCGTAATGACGTCTGCGCTGCAGATAGGAGAGGTCGTGGCCATGACGGTATGCCTCTCGCTCGAACGAGATGTTGAGGTATGCCTTGTGCGGGTCGCGATGCTGTACTAATCGGAAGAGCCATTCGATAACATATAAAATATAGAAAGGAATCCAGAGAAGTTCGCGCATCTGGGCTGTGTGTATACGCTCATGGTTTACGACGTAGCGGTCTATCCATGATGTGTCGCGTGCGCATAATATGCCGAAGAGGTTAAGGCAATAGCCCTTCCGCATCCA
>JAIDTS010000430.1 GCA_029060585.1 Muribaculaceae bacterium | reverse complement strand
TAAAACTGAAGAGAAAGGAACTTTTGACCAAAGTCGCTTTCACGCTGCAAAGATAAAGCGTTGAAGCCCCTCCTTTCCCATTCATACATGCGAGATACGTTAGAATTTTATATTCCAAAAAATTTTGTGTTAAAACTTTTGTAATCCAAAATTTGTTATTAACTTTGTAAAAAGTATCAGATATGCATGTGATCTCACATAGAAAACTTAAGGAGTTTTATGAATCTTCCGGTAGGGAGGATTCCAAGGTTGCATTAGAGAAATGGTATGATGATACTTCGCAGGCTGAATGGAAGAATTTCTCCGATATAAGAAGAGATTATCCTGCTACTGATTATGTGGGAAATCAGCATTATGTATTTAATATAAGGGGAAATCGTTATAGACTAATCGTTGTGGTGAAATTCACGATTGGTAGAGTGTTCATCCGGTTTGTTGGAACCCATGAGGAATATGATAAAATTAAGGATTGTTCAATTATATAGGTTAACTGTTATGGATATTACTAAGGATCAATACGAATTTGCATTGAATCGAATCGAGGAACTTCTGCCTCTTGTGACAGACGATACTCCTGCTGATGATAAAAACGCAGTGGAATTGACATTGGTGTCAGACGTGGTAGAAGCATATGAGAAAATTCATTATCCCATCGATAAACCTTCTATCGGTGAATTGATAGCCCTGTATCTTGAGAATCTTGGTATGTCGAAAAAGGATCTTGCGAAAAATATCGGTGTCAGTCCTTCTCGTGTCAGCGACTATATATCCGGCAGAGCTGAACCCACATTGAAGGTCGCTCGTGTCCTTTGCGCTAATTTGGGCATGACGCCGGCTGAAGTCCTTGGTATGTAGGCTCGCGAAGTAATAAAATAGAGTATTTTATTACTTGACCTTCGCAAGTTTATTCCATAGACTTTAAGCATCAAATGCTATCGGTCCGCGAGCGGAGCGAGAGAGCCTCTGCCGCTTTGCTTCCGATTGCATCTTAAGACTAATAAAAATCCGCGCCCCATCCGCCACATCCGCGCCTCCGGCAGGGCGAAAGCCCGCAGCCGATCAGCGTTGAAGCCCCTCCTTTCCCATCGATCACTCCGCGCCCTTTGCCCCTTTGCCCCTTTGCGTGAGATTTTTAGAGCCAGCGAAAGTTGAGTAAAAACATATTGGCGGGAGCGTTGTTTCTTATTTAGGATTTTTATAAGAAAAATAACTTGACAATATGAAGAAGAATACCGCTTTGATCCTCCTCCTGACTCTATTGCTGTCGTCGCTGGCCGCTTCGTCCCAGCTCCGCTATGGCTTTCGCCTCGGAGGCTCGATCGCCAAGGCTTCGCTCAGTAGCGCTCCCGGTATCTCCATCAAAAACGGCAGCGGTTTCAGCGGCGGCCTTCTTCTTGAATACCAGATGGAAAACTGTGGCTTTGCTCCCGATATCTCCGTGATCTACACCCGCTACAGTTCTCGAT
>JAIDTS010000043.1 GCA_029060585.1 Muribaculaceae bacterium | reverse complement strand
GCATTGCATTCTGGCCAAAAGCCTCGCTCTTGGCATCGCCGAAGCGATAGGTCGGATCAATCATAGTACTAAATTTTTAATAAGTTGATAAATTATGATAAGTCTCCCGTACGCACACGTCAGAGATCGGATCCTGTTGAGGCGACCGCCAAGGCATGAATAAAAGAGGTGTGTTCTCTTCGTTTTTATGCTTGATAAACAAAGCCATTCTAAAATGGTTCGCCGCATAATATTAAAAAAACTGAATATCGAGAAAAACCGAATTATTCTTCGAAAGATTTGTGCGTTTCGGTTTTTTGTGCTAAATTTGCAGAAATAATGATGAAGTTGTTTAGACTTATTTTTTTATTAAGATTTCGTCAGGTTTTCGAGCGGATTTTTCTTCATGAAGAAGGAGCGATGCGGGCATCGTGACTGATGAATGAAGGAAAATATGCCGGAAAGATGGCGGAAGGTTAATAAAAAGAATCTTTGGTTTAGCTCTTCATTGTAATTTTTATAATTCGGAAATAAGTTTAAACAACTTCAATGATAATGCCATAGAGTTATGAGAAAATCGCTTATCGCCGCTATCGTTTTGGGATTCGGATTACTCGCGCCTTCCGCCACAGCACGAAAGACATATACGCTTGAAGAGCTCGAGTCGATGAAAAAGTCCGGTGCCCTCACCGGAAGTGAACGGTTTGTCATGATCTCCGGCGACGAGACGGCCGCTATCGCCGGAGGTAAGAAGCAGGTGGCTGCTCTGGTCCCCTCTTCCTTTAACGAAAGGGCGGATTATGACGATCTGATCGCCTATGACACAGTGACGCTCACGCGCTATCTGATCACGATGGCAAGGGAATATTACGGCAATCCCGATTTCTGGCCATATATATATGAGGAGAATAAAGCAAAGCTCGGCGATCCGGACAGAATCACTCCCGGCACTATGGTTGTAGTCCCCAGGTTGTCAAAATATGGCGTGAGTCCGAATAATCCTGCCGATGTTGAGAAGGCAAGACGTCTTGGCAAGGAAATCTACGCCCGCTACGGCAAGACCATCTGACTCAAGACTCAAGACTGAAGACTCAAAATATCCAGAAGCGCTTGCGCTTCTTTTTCTTTCCCTTTTTCTTGTCGGCTGCTCCGGCTTTTGATTCTGCCGGTGCTTCCAGAAGTCCCTCCTTGATTAGAGTCAGGGAGTCTTCGGTGCTGAGCGATATGTCGGTGATTTGTTCGAAACCTGCGGGTCGTGCTATTTTGAGCTTTGCGAAACGCGAGTTGCGTACTCCCCGGCGGAATACCCCCTGGATCTGATCCAGAAGATTCACACGGGCATTATTGACCATGTCTACACTCTCTATTACTGAATCTTCCTTGAATTTAGCTCCTCCGAAGCGCACCTTATACTTCTTGGGATTGCCCGAGACGGTGATGCCGAACTTGAAAGGTATCGGTGATTTCAAAACTGCCAGATGGTAGTTGAAGTCCATCGCCATGTTGTTTGATCCGTAGATTCCCAGTCGGTAGCGGTCTATGTTGAATGCAAAGGGATAGACGCGCATTATGCCGTCTTCTACGGTCATCTCCACGTTCAGCTTGTGGATTGTATTGTCTGCCTTGTCCTTGAATCCGAGCCATTTCCCCAGTGTCTTGTATTTCTCCGGATCGATGAATGCGAGGTTGTCGCCCGTGATTCGGATGGCGGCGTTGAGCGTCGGGAGGTCGATGTTCATGCCGGAATCTATTCTGCACGTTGCCGCGATGTCGGCTCCGACCATCCCCGAGAAGTCATGCATGAGCGGAGTGATTGAGTCGATGGCAGGAACCATCTTGACGAATTTCGCGATATTGAAGTCGTTCAGCTGCATGCCGAATCCGAAATTCATCTCGCGCTGGTTGGGAGCTGAATAAAGCGCTGAGAGCGAGAGGTCGCCTGCGTCTGATCTGGCTGTCAGGTCGTGGAGGTTGACGCCTCCGTCGTAGACGAGTAGGTCAGCTCCCATGCCCTGCATCTCTACGTCGCTGTAGAGAAGGTGATTGGCCTGTATCCTCAGGTTGGCGTCGACGTTGACCGGTATCAGTACAGGTGCTCCCTTCCCTGGCCCTTTCTTGGCAAGATCGTCGAGTTGCCCTGCAAGTGCATTGTCATCCTTGGCCTTGATGGGAGCCTTCCCGTGTCTGCGGCCGGATGCGTATGAGGCGCCGGTGAATATGCTTGCTGATATTTCGTTGATGTCTATGGTGTCGCTAAGAAGCGAGAAGTCGGCTTTTAGATTGTTGTCGGTCTTCGATGTGAGGGCGCGTCTGACGTTGGAGACGATCCCCGACAAGGATATGTCCGACGCTCCTGCGAGCATGGAGATATTGGAGATGTTGACGCTGTCGTTGCTGAATCGCAATGCTAAGGTGGATATGTGGTTCTTTAAGGGGAAGAGTGGTGTCAGTAGACGCGCGCTCTTTGAGTTTACCGATCCCTGAAGCTTCCATTCGTTGAGGAATCTCTGGAACTGAGGCGTGAGGTTCCAGACGAGCATTTCGTCGTCGTTCGCTCCCTCAGCAGTGTATACTCTTTTTATATGATGCTTGTGGTGTGTCCGGCGGTAATATACGTATCTGTGTACAGCGGCAGGGGAGATATAGTTGCATTCTCTATTCTTCTTTGCCTTCTTGTCTGCCGCCTTTTTATCCTTTGGCAGCGATTTCATTTTGAAGAGGGAAGCGTTCACTTTCGTGCCGCTGAAGAGGAAACGGTCGGATAGTGTTCCGGCCGACACGCTTCCTATGAGCAGGTCTGTGGAGATCTGCGGCACGCCTCCGTTGTTCTTAAGAGGCTTCATCCTCACTGGGCCGTTGATGTTCCGGATGCGGGCCCCGGCGCTGTCGGTTATGGAGATGATGTTGAAGCGTTCTACCTTTAGATTTCCCTTAATGGGCATCATAAGTGTAGTGTCGATTCTGTTTGATGTGGCGTCTATGCCCGCAGTCAGCGACACTCCGCCGAATGTCAGGTCGATTCCGCTGACGAGGACCGTCGTCGTGTCGACATCTACCTTTACGTTGAGGAGCGGTATCCCGTCGGATATGCGTTTGGAGTCAAGCTCGATTCTGACGTTTCCGGCTTCTACCAGCTTGGTGGTGTCGGCTGTGAGGAAATAGAAGTCTTTTGCCTTTACTGTGCCGTCCGCCACGAGGTGGTGCAGACGTTCCGGCCTGAACATAGAAGTGCTTCCTTTGGCTTGGAGGTCTGCGGTGATGACACCCGCTATATAGCCCGGTATCTTTTCAAGCAGGATAGGAGGAAGGTCGCGGATGTCGATTGTCCCCTCGACATTGGCGTCGAATGCCGGGTCGGATAGGGGAGTGGAGAGAAATCCGGAAGCCTGCAGCTCGGTGCCTGGACCAGCCATTGTGAAGCGGCTGAGATCTATAGTCGTATTGTCTGGAAGATTGGTAAAGGTGTTGACAAGCATTTCCAGCGAGATGTCTTTCAGGTGGGCGTTGCCGTAGTCGAGTGTAGAGGGGTATAGGGAGATGTTTATTCTCGCAGAAGGCAGAGTGTCTGTGGCGAGATTCATTGGCGCGGTAAGCTCCATGCGCCCTCCTATAGCCATGTCGGTTGAGAAATAAGGAGCGTAGAGACGATGTTCCTCCCTTATGGAGTCAGGAAGGAGTGTCAGCAGGTCGGTGATCGCCACCGGAGATAGGTCGATGGAGGCTTTTCGTGCTATCGGGCTCTCCGTGAGGTCGATCTCTCCCGAGATCACCGCTTTGAGAAAGGCTCCGCGTAGTTCCATTTCATCAACTGCGAGGAGCCCTGGCTCGGCGGGATTCCAGTATACCTTCCCGTTCAGCCCGAAACTGATTTCATCAAGATTTGTCATGAGGGTCGCCTTCGGTGAGGTGACGTTCCCGTTGATCTTTAGCCGGTAGGTAGGCTGTTTTTCTCCGTCCACTGCGGCGTCGGTCAGCAGGAGCACGGATGCCGAGGTCGAGTCAGCGGCGTTGTAGAATCGTATTTCCTTAGGCTCCGTAAGGGAGAACCTGTCGATTCTGAATCCTGGAACCTTGCTTTTCGATGTGTTGTCTGTGTTGTCGATCGGAAGATTGACGATGGCGTAGTTCGGCTTGCCGTTGTGGGCGATTACGAGGTTCACGCTCAGTCCGCGCAGCGCTACGTCGTGGAGCGACAATTCGTTCTTGAAGAGAAGACGTTTGATATCGATTGCCCCGCTAAGGTGGTCAAGTGTAAGAAGGGAGTCCGAATAGTTGGGTAGGTGTCCCAGTTGGGCTGGGGGTAGTGAGTCGAAAGCGTGGGATATTATAGTCAGACTGTCAAGTTCGATGCCCAATATAGGAAAATGAGGATTGAAGGCGAGTCGAAGGTCGCCTATCTTCACGTCCCCGTCGACATAGTCTTTTGCCATATCCTCCACCATTGGTGCCAGGTATTTTGAGTCGATGAATTTGACGGCACAGAAAAGCAGGACACACACGGCCGCCACGAGGGTCACGAGAGTCCATCCAGCTGTCTTAAGCACCTTCATCAATGTTGAGCTTGCCATTATCGCTCCTCTTATGAATTATACTGCAAATTTACAAAAGAGTTTTTTAATCAGCAAATATTTCTCCATCAAACTCCTCTAACCGGACAGGACAGTTTTTTTTTCACTTGATTGTAATTTTTAGCATATACTGCGCGTCTAAAGTAAATGAAAACTTAACAGAATCGACATGAAAAAGAATTTTCTTAAAGTAATGCTCACCGCAATGGTGATTGTCTCAGCCGGCTCCGCATCGGGTCAGGTGCTCTACAAGATTGAAGGGAATGGACTGAAATCCCCGTCTTATGTTTTTGGAACCCACCATGTGGCTCCTTTAGCGGTGGCTGAGCAATTCGGTGCCATCGAGCCATTTAATGCAGCGACTCAGGTCGTTGGCGAGATAGATATGACGCAAGACCAAATGACGCTTGCCATGACTCTGCAACCTCACATGATGGCACCGTCCGACAGCACTCTCTCAAAGGTGATAAGCCCTGAAGACATGGCGGTCATAAGCGAGGAGTTCAAGAAGTGGGCTCCGATGCCGGGAATAGAACTCAGCATGCTTGATGGAATGAAACCAATGGTAGTTAGTTCAATGGCTGTAGTGGGAATGTGTGCTGAATCAATGCCGGGCTTCGACCCTCAGGCACAACTCGACACATGGTTTCAGACCGAGGGTAAGGCCAAGGGTAAGAC
>JAIDTS010000429.1 GCA_029060585.1 Muribaculaceae bacterium | reverse complement strand
CTCTGGGGAGTGACGATGATTCGTTCGTTTTTGTAGAGGCCGGCTTCCTTGATGGAGTCGAGTTCCTCGGTCAGATGTTTCTGAAAGTTCTTGTACATGGTTTTAAGTCTTTAGTCTTTAGTCTTAAGTCTTAAGATCGCGCCCAAGAGGGGCAGCGGTGAACAAACCGGACGCGGAAAACTCCAATCGGCATGTTCGGATGTAAAATTATAAAAAAAATACGGAATGAGCAAATAAATACAAAAAAACGCTCCGCCATATCATATGACGGAGCTGTAGATTGGTAGAATCTGAATCTTCAGAGGACTCAAGACAAAGACTTAAGACTTAAGACTCAAGACTTGAGACTCTTAAATAGATTTTTCTACATCCCAGACAAAGGCTCGGAGCCCGAGCATCGGGCGGTCTTCGTCGAGGTGCTTGAGCTTAGCGAGCAGCGGGTCTACCTGACGGTCTTCCACAATGGTTATGATTGCGCTGGCGAGTCCGGGCCAGGCGTGGCTGCCATAGTGGGGCTCCCCGTTCTTGCTTCCGCGACCCTTCACATCGCTGAAGGAAGTGTAGCCGCGGCAGTTGCTCTGGGTCAGTATGTCCACTATTCTCTCATAATGGGCCTGGTCGAAGGCTATGAATATCGATTTCATTTTTTCAATTCATTATGCGTTTTCCTAAGTTTTTTGCGGATGTTGAGTACGCCTCTACCTGCGAAGGAGCAGTAAAGGACAGGGACAAAGAGCAGTGTCAGGATAGTAGAGAATGTAAGACCACCTATCACAGCCGTACCCATCGGCTGCCACATCTCTGCGCCTTGTCCTGAACCTACCGCCATCGGCACCATACCGAGGATGGTTGTGGCAGTGGTCATGACTACCGGACGGAGACGAGAGCGGCCTGCGTCGATTACCGCACGACGTATCGACATGCCACGCTCACGGTTGAGGATAATGTAGTCGATAAGCACGATACCGTTCTTCACCACAATACCGATAAGCATGATGGCTCCAATCATTGACATCACATTCAGTGTATGGCCCGTCAACCATAGAATGAGGAATACACCTGAGAACGCGAAGAGCAACGACGTCATGATGATACCCGGATATGTGAAGCTCTCGAACTGGGCCGCCATCACAATGTAAACGAGCAGGACGATGAGGATACCAAGCAGGAGAAGATCGGAAAACGAGTCCTGTTGATCCTCGTAGCTACCAGCTATCTGAATCGATATTCCTGAGGGTAGATGCATCTGATCGATGATTACCTCGGCCTGTTCTACAACCTGGCTCATCGGCACACCGTCGACAACAGAAGAAACCGTAACTATACGCTCGCGGTCCTTACGTTCGATCGTAGGAGGAGTGAATCGCTCCACAACCTTGCCGAGTTCCTTGATGCGCACCTGTCCACCCGTAGGAGTAGCCACTACGATATTCTCAAGGTCCTCTATAGTAGTACGGTGCTTTTTGTCAAACATCACCTTTATGTCATACTCCTCACCATCCTCGCGGAACTGCGAAGCAGTGGCGCCATTAACTCGGTTACGCAGCATTTGCGCCACGGTTGCAAGATTAAGGCCATAGAGACTCAGTTTCTCGCGGTCAAAGTCAACCTGATATTCCGGCTGATAGTCGCCACGAGAGATCATGATGTCGGCGGTTCCCTCGATTCCGGCGAGGGCCTGTTTGAACATTCTCGCCACTGAGTCGGTAGCAGTGAAATCATAGCCATAGATCTCGAAGTCGACTACTGACTGGCCACCCATGCCGGATCCACGTCCGCCACCGACATTCACCTGTGCCTTCACGAACTCGGGGAACTGCTCCTT
>JAIDTS010000428.1 GCA_029060585.1 Muribaculaceae bacterium | reverse complement strand
ACGCAGACAGCCGTAGACGCGGGAATGGCGATGGGGAACGACCTCCTCCGCATCACGGCCAAGCGCAGCGAGCTGCTATATCAGAAGAAGAAGGCGGAGAACGGTGCGGAACTATGCAGACAGGCCCTGTGCAATGTCATCGGCGCTGACTATGACACCCCCATCCAACCTTTAGATACGCTGCCGGAATGTACCGCTCCGTCTAATCTGGAATACGACATAACGGCGCGTCCGGAATACAGGCTGCTGCAGCTGAATGTGGATGTTGCTCGGCAACAAGTGAATATGGTGAGAGGCGATTTCCTTCCCACTGTCGGACTTAGCCTCGGCTACAGCTACTACGGCAACATCAAGATGAAGGGAATGGCGGATCTCGGCGATGGCAACTACTATCCCTACACACAGGAATACCGCGACGGAATAGCATCGGGAGTGCTTTCGGTCAGCATACCTCTTTTCCATTGGGGTGAGGGTATTAAGAAAGTCAGGAAGGCGAAACTTTCTGTAGACAATGCCGTGCTCGATCTTAACCGCAACACCGACCTTCTTGATCTGGAAGTGCGTCAAGCTGCCACCAATCTCGAGGACGGATGGAATATGATCTCCTCTGCGAAGCTGGCGCTTGACCTTGCATCAGAAAACCTACGGGTGATGCAGAACAGATATGATGAGGCAGTGTCTCCTCTCACCGATCTTCTCGATGCCCAGACACAGTGGCAGCAGGCCAAGAGCAACATGATAGAGGCAGCCACACAATATCAGATCTATCAGACAGCGTGGCTACGCGCTACCGGGCAGCTTTAAGCGTCACCGTTGTCCTTGACAATATATTTCTGTATGTCTCGTTTTTATTAATAAAGGCAGAAATGCTTTCTTGTTTTTCCATAATCTATTTTAGTTATAAAGTAGCTTCAATACTTATATAACATCTTAGAGTGTAATGGAGGTTTAGATAAAAATATAATCAGGAGGATACAGGATGACACAATATCTAAAGGCATTGATGGGGCTAATCGTGTGCGTGGCTTTCATGAGTATGGTGGGGCTGTTGGCAGCCTTCATCGGGCCAAACCATGGGGTGGAGATCAAGATACTTATCGGAATGACCGTGGGCGCAATGATTCTTGGCCCGAGATTCCCGCGAGCGTTGCAGACGCTTTATTATGCCAACTACGAGCTGATCAAGAGACTGCTGGGAAAACCTTAGAATCGGATGCGGAAACGGGTCAGTCCATCGGGGCAGGTCTCGAGAGAGAAGCGGCATCCGTGGGAATTGAGGACTTCGCTGACGAGCAGAAGACCGAGTCCATGCCCCGTTTCCTTTGTGGTGAAGAACGGGGTGAAAAGCATCTCCGCGGCCTCCGGGCTTATGCCGGGGCCATTGTCGGATATTATCAGGGTTGTTCCCGGTTCTCGGATCTGTATTCCTACCTCTCCACCAATTCCGGCGCTCTCCGCAGCATTCTTGACAATATTTGTGACCACCTGCTCCATCAGTACGGGATCTATAATGACCGGAACTTCACGGTCAGGAAGCTGCAGGTCAAGCGACGCTCCGGCGGCTGAACATATGCTCTCAAATAAATGGGCCCGCTTGCGCAGAAGATCAGCGAGATCTACGTTTATCCTGTTAGGTTCGGGAATCTTCACGGCAGAGGCAAACTTGGTGATGAAGGCTCCCATGTCTCGGCAACGGTCCTCGCAGGCCTCTATTGCCTCCTTAAGGTCTGGATCATCAATCTCTTCGCCGGCAGTCTCCATCACCGATATTATTCCGGCGAGTGAGTTATTGACTTCATGCGCCATCATGCGTATCACCTTCTCATACGACTTGCGCTCCGCTTTCATCACTTCATCCGTGAGTTTCTCAATCAGATAGAAGGGGTGGCTCATTCCGCTCTCCATGAAGGAAAGTCGCGAAAGGCGGTATACCATCGAGTCGTTGAGGCGCACTACCTTCACTTCCTTGTCTTTGAGCGCGCATAGCATGTTTCCGAGTGATGAGTTTATCTCGTCGGGAAGCACGCCGTTGAGATCCCTGGTGTCGTCGAAATCGAGAAAACGAGCCGCGGCGCGGTTGGCGCTTGAGATCCTGCCGTCGTTCCCGAGCATTATTATGCCCAGAGGAGACACATCGATAAGGAGATCGAGGAAATGGTTCTGCTCCCTAAGTTTAAGGCGTTCCTGCTTGAGTGAAGACATCATGCCGTTAAACATGTCGACGATCCTATCGGCCTCGCGTTGCCCTACATGAGAGAGGCGGCTGCTGAAATCCTGTGCGCGCAGTAGGTCGATGCCGTTGGCGATGCTTCGGAGCGGACGCATGACGTTGCGGTAGAAAAGCACAAGAAGAATCACCCCTACAAGGGCGACGGCTCCTATAAGCTTATATGCCGTGGAGCCGGAATCGATGAGCATAAGAGACACAACGGCACCGGCAAGTAGAAGTATTATCAATGAAAATATCCAGCTGATTCGCATGTGATGGCAGAAGAGGCTCTGACGCAAGCCCAGTGCGTCAGAGCCTTTATAGTTTAATATTGTATTTGGCGAGGCGGCGGTATAAGGTCTGGCGTGTTATGCCGAGAATCGCGGCTGCACGGGTCAGGTTGCCTCCGCTTTCAGTCAACGCATTCTCGATCTCTGTCTTCTCCCTTGATTTAAGGCGTCCGGGGGCATCCGCATTGCTTTTCTGCAAGGAGAGGCCCTGCGCCTGGAAGTCGCGGGCATCCAGAGTGTCTCCGGGTGTGACGAGAAGCGTACGTTCCACTATGTTGGCGAGCTGCCGGATATTGCCTGGCCATGGTTGGGCCTTGAGGAGCTCCATGGCCGCTTCCGTCACTTCCGGTACGGGTCTTCCGGCCGAACCGCAAGCCTTCCGTAGAAGGTGATCTACAAGCAGGGGAATGTCGTCGCGCCTTTCGCGGAGCGGCGGAAGTGTGACGGTGATGAGGTTGATGCGGTAGAAGAGGTCTTCGCGGAAAGTCCCAAGCCGGAGCATCTCGTTGAGATCCGCGTTAGTGGCACATACAACCCTTACATCGGCGCGTCGCGTCCGGGTGTCGCCGAGTGGCTCGTAGGTGTGTTCCTGAAGCACTCGGAGCAGCTTTACCTGTGAGTTTATATCGAGATCTCCGATCTCATCGAGGAAAATCGTGCCTCCTTCCGCGGCAGCGAACCTGCCTTCGCGGTCGGTCACGGCTCCTGTGAAGGCGCCCTTGCGATAGCCGAACATCTCGCTCTCGAAGAGAGTCTGCGACAGACCTCCGAGATTGACCTTCACCAGAGGTCCGTTCTTCCTCTGGGAGTTCCTGTGCAAGGCCTCTGCGATCAGTTCCTTCCCGGTTCCGTTCTCTCCGAGAATCAGTACAGGCGCGTTTGTAGCGGCTACGCGCTCTATGGTGTCGAGCACCGACAGTAGTTTCGGGTCACGACCGATTATGAAAGAGCGGTCAAACGGCGAGTCGGCATGCGATCTTTCTTTCGCAGCGAGGGTAAGTGCGGTGGATATACGCCCGAGTATGGTGTAGTTGTCCCAGGGTTTCGTGATGAAGTCGAATGCTCCGGCTCGTATGCCCTCGACGGCAAGGGGGATGTTGCCCCATGCCGTTATCAATATAACCGGGACATCGGGATGAAACACCTTTATCTGCTTGAGTAGCGTGATCCCTTCCTCGCCGGAGGTAGACCGGGAATAGTTCATGTCCATTATGACGAGGTCGGGGCGCGAACCGCGCACGAAAGCAATCGCCTCAGCCGGAGAGGCTACGGTAGTCACTTCATAACCGTTGCGCTTAAGCAGCAGCTTGAGGGATACCCTTACGGAGTTGTCATCGTCTACGATTAATATCATAGTTACATTTTGAGGAGTGATGAGGAA
>JAIDTS010000427.1 GCA_029060585.1 Muribaculaceae bacterium | reverse complement strand
TATCAATACCTTTGACTAAAATGAAATTACGCAATTTAGTAAGTGTTATGGCGCTTTGCTGCTCTCCATATATATGGGCGCAGCAACTTACTCTAACCCCCGACAATATAGATGAAATAGTCTCGGCTATGACTCCTGATGAAAAAGTGCATCTTGTGATCGGGTGTGGCATGCAATATAGTGACGATGCCAAATTCCCCGGCACTGCCGGATTGACCTATGCGATTCCCCGGTTGGGAATTACCTCCGTATATCTCGCTGATGGCCCGCACCGGTTTTCGCTTGCTGCCAATCGTCCTTACGACAGTCATGTGTACAATACTACAGAAGTTCCTTCGGGCGCGACATTGGCCTCTACTTTCGATCAGGATGCCGCCTTTGCCATAGGCGAGCTCATTGGTCAGGAAGTAAGCGACTATGGAATGGACGTCCTTCTGGCTCCTGGGGTAAATCTTATGCGCAACCCGCTTTGCGGACGTAACCATGAATACTATTCTGAAGATCCGGTGGTGGCAGGAAAGATTGCCGCAGGATATATCAACGGCTTGCAAAGTAAGGGGACTGGCGCCTGCATCAAGCATTTCGCAGTAAACAATCAGGAGACCAATCGCAACAAAAACGATTCCCGAATCGACCAGCGTACGCTGCGTGAACTCTACCTGAAGCAATTCGAGATCGCAATAAAGGAGTCGAATCCATGGAGCGTCATGACTTCCTATAATAAGATAAATGGAGAATACACATGTGAGGATGTGGATCTTACTGAGAATATTCTTCGTGGCGAATGGGGCTATGGCGGAATGGTGATGTCTGACTGGGCAGCCGGGCAGGATGGTGTCCTTTCTATGATTGCAGGCAACGATATGTTGCAACCCGGTTCAGAAAAACAGTTTCAGGACATCAAGGCCGCATTGGAAGACGGTCGGCTCGATCCGGCCATACTTGATCGGAATGTAAGACGCATCCTGGAATTTGTGGTCAAGAGCCATACTTATAATAATCATCAGTATCCTAACGATACTGATCTGAAGGCGCATGCTGCCGCTGTCCGCAAGATAGGAGCCGAGGGAATAGTCCTTCTTGAAAATAATGGTGTATTGCCGCTTAATAAGGGCGTTGACAATGTCGGGCTCTATGGCGTCACGTCTTATGATATGATTCCTGCCGGAATGGGATTTGGCGCTACAGGCAGAGGATATTATACCGTATCTATGGTGGAAGGTCTTCGCAATGCCGGCATTGTTCCGGATCCGGATCTTGTGAAGCAGCACACAAGCCACATAGCTGCAGAGCAAAAACGACTCTATCCTGAAGGTCTGCCGTCATTCTCATTGACACCTCCGCTACGCCCCGGCGAATTGATACCATCTGCAGCAGAACTTGAGGCACAGGCAAAGTCAAATGATGCTGCGGTTATCACTTTGGGACGCACAAGTGGCGAAGGCGCCGATCGCAGACGTGAAGAGTTTTATCTGAAAGACAATGAGAAAGAGTTGTTGGAGGCTGTCTCTCATGCATATCGCAAGGAAGGTAAACCTGTCATTGTGGTGCTGAATATTTGCAGCCCTGTGGAGACTTCATCATGGAGTAAATATGCAGACGCTCTCGTTTGTGCTTTCCAACCCGGTCAGGAAGTTGGAAACAGCATCGTAGATGTGCTCACCGGTAAGGTCAATCCATCCGGTCGGCTTCCGATGACTTTCGAAGTCAATTATGGAGATGCCATTGCGGATGCTCATTTCCCGGCTGACTACGAGTTTCAGACCCCGGACTTCGCCATGGGCACAAACGCTAATTTTGAGAATAAAAACAAGCAGCAGAAACCCAAGGAGCCGGAAGCAAATGTCGATTACACGGAATATCCCGAAGGTGTTTTCATGGGATATCGCGATTTTGACACCAACGGCAAGGCTGTGGCGTATCCCTTCGGATATGGCGGTTCGTATACATCTTTTGATATGGATATTGAGGAGGCCGTCATTGATGGCGACCGATGCGTGATGAAGGTAAAGGTCACCAACACCGGGTCTGTACCCGGGCGCGAGGTAGTGCAAGGTTATGTGTCGGCACCTAAAGGAAAGCTGCCCAAACCGGCTAAGGAGTTGAAGGCATTCGGCAAGACTTCCATTCTTCAGCCGCAACAGAGTGAGACAATCACTCTCACATGGCCTCTGATGGAAATGTCATCCTACAACGAGAAAGCAGGGGAGTGGCAACTTGACAAAGGCGTCTACAGCTGGCATGCTGCCGCATCGTCGGCCGACATCCGGGATTCTCGCTCCGTCAAGGTTGAAAAGGCACGCAGGCAGAACGCACCCGCAAGACTTTGATACTGCACCCCGGCATGGTGTAAATCACGGGATTCCGTAATTGTTTTGTGTTGAATATTGACGTAATTTTGCAATTACAAACATATAACAAAACGATTATGATAGATTTCTTGCTTACTTCTACAATCCCTTATTGGATCCTCTTCATCTTGAGCATAGGGTCGGTTGGGTTCTGTCTTTGGACCATCTTTGATCAAGATAAGCTTCCGTCAGACAGCAGGCTGTCTTCAAAGGCTATGTACGCTGTGACTGGAGTCATGTTGTTCGTAGCCATATGCATGATTCTGATCTATGCTTCCGGGAAAAATGCTCTCTGGTGGCAAGCTCCGGAAGGAGCAAGCTACCTATCCATCCTCTTCCGTACATTTTTGTTGTTGGTCTTCCTGATTTTCCAGGGCTTGGCACCGCTTGTCTACAAAAGGTATATGGAAGATTACTTCGGATGCCCCCTCTCTATCAAGAGCCAATTCATATCGCTGGTTGTTGTGGTGCCGGTGGCGCTGATTGTCTTTATGCTGTTCGGTCAGCTCTTTATGGAGGAGCAGGACCGTAATCTATGGTTCTACATAGTCGCCGGGACCGGTATCGTAGGCTCCGCCGTCTATTCATTTTGGAGTAACTCAAAATCAGTTGGTAAGGGGGCTGGCATTCTGTATACAGTGACCACATTCGTATTGTGTGTAGGCACTCTCATCACTCTTCTCTTCTTTATCGTAGCATTGTTCTCGGCCTTTGCTGCAATGGCTCCGTTGGTAGCGTGTCTGTTCGCAGTATGGTTCCTTTTCGGTAGCTCTTTCAGCAAGGTGATGTTAAAAGCAATGGAAGACAACAGTAACCGAATGCGCTATTAGTGATAAGGCAATTCCTGATCTTTCATAGATAACCGAAATACTTTAGGCTCCGGCTCATTCTTTTATGAGTTGGGGCCTAAGTTGGTTCTTTAGAACATACCATTGTCTTTAATTGTTTTATAAGAAATGAAGTTCAGATTCATTATGATGCGTAGAATCCTTTTGCTTTTAGCAGTACTATTGCCGATTTCGGCTATGTCTGCAAGGCCGTATTCCCTGTTGCCGGAAAAATATGCAGGCTCTATGATGCCTTATGATTTCAGTGGTTCCGAGGTCGAGCCGATATGGCCCGATTCCCTGAAGCCGGTCTATGTGGCCCATGTGGCGCGCCACGGCGCACGTTACATCACATCTGCCAGGAAACTCGAGAAACTTCAGGATGCCATTTCTAAGGCATCCTCCAAAGGAACCCTGACTAAGGAAGGACGTCGTTTCGACGCTCTTTTGAAAAGCGTGCTTGCCGCTACCGGAGATCAGTGGGGATTGCTTTCTACAGTCGGCGCTGAAGAGGA
>JAIDTS010000426.1 GCA_029060585.1 Muribaculaceae bacterium | reverse complement strand
CCATACAACCTATAGGAGATGATAAGGTGCTTTTCGTACAGAACGACAAACCTGCCAAAGTTGTGGTTATGGAAATCCCGACGCTGAGGATACTTAAGGAATTTCCTCTTCCTGTCTCAGAGAATGGCTCCGTCCACGGACAGTTCCGCAACGCGCGACTCACATCCAAAGGTACGCTTCTCGTATCCAATATGGGACTTGGCTTCGTTGCCGAATATAACAGCGACGGTAAGGAAATCGACAGATGGAACATATCTGGTCCATGGTCAGCCTCAGAAGTGGGGAAAGCGGGGAATCTTCTTATTGTCGGTAAAGGAAGTACAGTCAAGGAGATCGACAGGAGAGGCAACGTCATATGGGAACAGAACCTTTCAAATTACGGAGTGTCGTCACCTCAGAAAGCCGTAAGACTAAAAAACGGCAACACCCTCGTCAACAACTGGTATAATGAATGGAACAAGACTCCGATGGATACCCTTAACGCTCCCCTTCAGGCTATAGAGATAACGCCGGAAGGAGAATTGGTATGGTCTCTCTGCGCTTGGAGAGATCCGGATCTCGGGCCTTCAACCACGATTCAGCCCCTTGATCAGGCCGTCAATAGAAAACGTATGTTCTTCGGAGAGTTCAACCCTGTTTATCCACGTCTGTTCCTGGCTCCGAATCAACCTATAGGAAAGGGAATAGGGGCTGTTCCCGGTCGTGTGGCATGGATTCATGCTCCAGGAGTAGCGAAATGGGATGGTCGCACCGGGCTATGGGTAGAAGACCGTTGGAACGACCAGACACTTGCCGACGACATGATCAATGAGACTGTTACGGTAGTTGGAGGAAAAGGTAACGCTAAAGAGGGATGGGATGCCATGTTCAAAAACTTCAATCTCAGACACGGCAAAGGAAATAAAGGATACAAGAAAGGAGAAAAGATCGCTGTCAAGCTTAACCTGAATAACGCCATTACACACCGGGATACAATCGAACTCAATTCTTCTCCCTTTGTCACTCTTGCTTTGGTCAGGTCTCTCGTAAAAGAAGGAGGTGTGGCTCCGGCCGATATCATCATTTGCGAGCCAAGCAGAGCCATAACCGACAGCATATATTTCAAGATATACCGCGAGTTTCCGGATGTAACTTTCATCGACAACATCGGAGGTGAGGGCCGACTGAAATGCGAATACTATCCGGAAGCGCTCACCTATTCGGTTGATAACGGAAAGATGGCGCGAGGTCTGGCAAAATGTATTGTAGACGCAGACTATGTCATCAACAGCGCCCTACTGAAGACTCATTCCGGACCCGGCGTCACGCTGACCGGCAAGAACTGGTATGGAGCCACCGACATCGCACTTCAGTGGCGCAAGAACGCCCACAACAACGTGAGCCAGGACAAGCGTAATGGTAAACCCGGCTACAAGACATTCGTAGACTTCATAGCGCATCCGGACCTTGGCGGCAAGTGCCTGCTCTTTCTCATCGACGGCACCTATGGCTCACGCGACGTCAACGGAGCTCCCTACCCCAAATGGCAGAAGGAGCCTTTCAACGGCGACTGGGCATGCTCTATCATCGCATCTCAGGACCCTCTCGCCGCTGATGCCGTCGGAATGGATCTCATAATCGGTGAATGGCCCGAATTCGGAAGCCTAAACTATTGCGACGAGTATCTGCGCGAGGCTGCTTCCATACCCAATACACCCAGTGGTACAGTTTACAAGGTAGACGATAAGCCTCTGAAGGAGCCTTTGGGCATCATGGAGCACTGGGACAATCCCTCTGACCGCCATTACGAGGCTATCGACCTCGTATATAGGAAAGTGAACTGATGTTCAGAAACATAAAACGAGATGAAAAAGTTGCTTATTTCAGTCGCCGCGATGTTAGCCTTCCTTTCCGCTTCCGCGCAAGGAATTGATACGGAACGTATATATTTGTCGGGCACTGGTGCTGGAAACACCCGAACCTGGGACTTCTATTGCTCTGAAGGGATGAACTCCGGTAAATGGTCTAAGATCGAGGTACCCTCGCAATGGGAGCAGCAGGGTTTCGGAGGTTATACCTACGGCCGATTCTATCTCGACAAAGATGCGAAACCTAACGACGAGACCGGACTCTACCGATATTATTTCGCCGTTCCCCGGGAATGGAAAGGGAAGACTGTAAGGATTGTATTCGAGGGCGCGATGACAGATACAGATGTGAAGGTCAACGGCAAGTCTGCCGGAAAGACACATCAGGGAGGCTTTACAGAATTCTCTTATGATGTCACTAAACTTCTGAAGTATGGTGCCGAAGACAACACTCTCGAGGTATCGGTCAGCAAGGAATCATCTAATGCCTCAGTCAACAAGGGCGAGAGAAGGGCCGACTGGTGGCTTTTCGGCGGCATATATCGCCCTGTCTATCTTGAAGTGAAACCACAGTCACATATAGAGAGGATAGCGGTTGACGCTAAAGCCGACGGAAGACTATCCTCCTATATATTCACTTCAGGAGTAAAAAAAGGAACTTCCGTGGAGGTGGAGGTGAAATCTGCTTCCGACGGCTCGTCACTGGGAATTAAAATGGCTGACCTTTCAGGTGACAGCACCAGATTCATTACCGAATGGCAAGACATAAAACCATGGGACTGCGAGCATCCCAATCTCTACGACGTAAGCTACACACTCATCGACGCTAAAGGTCAACCCGTCCACAGACTTACTGAAAGAATAGGGTTCAGGGATATTGAATTCAGGGAGAAGGACGGCATCTATCTCAATGGAACGAAACTCCTTGTAAAAGGAGTCAACAGACATTGTTTCCATCCGGAGACGGGTCGAACCCTCAATAAAGAGCAGAGTATTGAAGACGCGATGCTGATCAAGGAAATGAACATGAACGCCATCCGCTCCCACTATCCTCCGGACAGACATTTCCTCGAAGCATGCGACTCAATCGGACTTCTCTACCTCAATGAGCTGCCGGGATGGCACGACGCATATGACACGGAGGTGGGACTCTCCATGCTCCGCGAGTTTATCGCTCGAGACGTAAATCACCCGAGCATCTTCATCTGGAGCAACGGCAACGAAGGAGGCTGGAACCGAGAGCTTGACGGCATGTTCTCCAAGCTAGATCCCCAGAAAAGACATGTGGTGCATCCATGGGGAGACTTCGACGGCATTGACACCCACCACTACCCTTCCTATCAGACAGGCCCGGGGAAATTAGGCAATGGATGGAAAGTCTTCATGCCTACAGAATTCCTGCATTCACGCTACGACAAGGGTGCAGGATCAGGACTTGAGGATTTCTGGGAAATGTATCGCCGCAATCCGATGTTTGCCGGAGGATTCATCTGGGCTTTCGTCGACGAGGCGATAGCCCGGACAGACCGAGAAGGATGGCTCGATAGCGACGGTTCAAACGGTTGCGACGGAATCGTGGGCCCGTATCGCGAGAAGGAAGGAAGTTTCTTTACTATTCGCGATGTATGGGCTCCGATTCAGTTCACACCATTCAACATAACGCCATCGTTTGACGGCACTATGCTCGTGACAAACGAGTTTCTCTTCACCGATTTCTCTGACTGCCACATGGATTGGCGCACCTACAAGATATCCTCTCCTGAATCCGGTGGAGTAAAGACCCTTCTTGCCTCAGGAGATGTCACGCTGCCGGCGATAGCTCCATCAGAGACGGGACGCGCGCGGTTCGCCCTTCCGGCAGACTTCTTCGAGGCAGATGTGCTTGAGTTGGAGATGTTTGATCCATATGGCCGTTCGGTACTGACACGTACTTGGCCCATAAAGTTCGCAGCCGACTATCTTGCAACTTCCGATAGAGACAACGGCAGGGATGTAGCCAAAGCAGGATTCAGTAAAACCGATGACACGGTAACTCTCAACTCCCAAAAGGTATCTGTAAGTTTCGACCGAATGACGGGCATTATCACAGATATTCAGGCCAATGGAAAAAAAGTGCCGTTCGGCGAGGGACCTGTGGCTGTCGGCATGCGTGCCAAGGTAAAGGAGACGGCGGTAAGGACAGACGGCGACGATGCAGTTTTTACAGTTAGATATATCGGGGGTATCGACAGCATCGTATGGAGGATGAATGGCAATGGCATCCTTTCCATGGACGCCGTGATGCTTAACCGCGCAGGTGGAAAAATCGACGGAGACCCTGTCTACGATGACCTGATTACGGATATCGGACTGACTTTCTCCTATCCGGAATCGGATGTGAAGGGAATGACCTGGCTTGGCGCAGGGCCATACCGGGTATGGAAAAACCGTCAGCGCGGAGCCAACTTCGGGTTGTGGCACAAAGACTACAACAACACTATCACAGGAAACACATTCGAAAACCTTTTATATCCTGAATTTAAGGGTTATCACGGCTCGCTCTACTGGGCAGTATTGGAAGGTGAGGATTCAGACTTAACCGTATCATCAGCCACCGACGGTGTGTTCCTGCGGGTATTCACTCCTCAGGAACCCGAAGGCGTGAAGGGAGAAGACAGAATGCAGCCGTTCCCGGAAGGCGACATCTCGTTCCTTCTCGACATCAACGCGATGCGTTCCTTTAAGCCAATACCCGAACATGGTCCACGCTCCCAGCCGACCAAAGTACGTATCAAGCCCGGCGACGAAGGCATTTGCCTCTCACTCCGTTTCGCCTTTTAAGATTAAGGCCGAGACTCACAAAAAATGGAGTATTAATTTGGTACCGGTTTAGTTGACGTTCCATCGAGTTGCCACTCTCTTCTCCGAAGTAATTAAAATTATGTTAAATCCGAAAAATTATCGGACATTTTTTGATTTTTATTAAAAATTATTTGTATCTTTGCGGACAATTGACCTAACTGTGCTTGAGATGATGAGGATTTTTTAACAGTTTCTTCTATCATCACAAGCTTAATAATTAACCTATAATTCAATTTTCAACCTTTTAAATAACGATCTAAACAACAATAAATCAAACAATAACAATAATAACTAACCACATTCAAACTAATCATGAAATACGAAAACAATCACGTTTTGTCAGTATTGAAACGAATGCAGGGAGGCAGCAGGCTCTTAGCGGCCTTGGTGTGCCTTTTTGCTACGTTGGCGCTTTACGCGCAGGAGACAGCGGTGACCGGTAGCGTATTCGACGACCAAGGCGAGCCTCTTATCGGAGCGACTGTCATGGTTGCCAAATCAACTATCGGAACTTCCACTGACCTTGACGGTAATTTCTCCATCAAATGTAAACCGGGAGCGAAACTCGTGTTCTCATATGTAGGATATGAGACACAGGAACTCCCCGCATCACAAGGCATGAAGGTTGTCCTTAAGGAATCTTCCGCCATGCTTGACGCTGTCGAGGTTGTCGCTTTCGGTACACAGAAGAAAGTGACAATGACCGGCGCCGTCTCTTCTATTAAGAATGAAGACCTTACCCGTACTCCGGTCAGCTCGGTCAACAACGTCCTCGCAGGTCAGCTATCCGGTGTGTCGACTGTACAGTACTCAGGTGAGCCCGGTTCTGACGCTGCAGACATCTTCGTCCGTGGTAAGGCCACATTCAACAGCGATAATGCAAAACCCCTTATCCAGGTCGACGGTGTAGAACGAGATATGTGGGACATCGACCCTAACGAAATCGAATCTATATCAGTGCTTAAGGACGCCTCTGCGACAGCGGTGTTCGGTGTGCGTGGTGCAAACGGTGTTATCCTTGTGACCACCAAACGCGGTAAGGAAGGTAAGGCAAAGATCGACGTATCGCTCAACTTCTCCGCTCAGCAGCCCACAAAGCTCATCGAAATGGCAAACTCAGTAGAATACGCCAACTTCTACAACTATATGATGGCCAGCGACGGACAGGGTGCAGTCTTCTCCGACGATATCATCTCACGCTTCCAGGCAACTGACTATATCAACAGCATCCGATTCCCGAACATGCGTTGGACTGACTACATCTTCAAGAAGACCACATTCCAGCAGCAGCACAACGTAAACATATCAGGAGGCAATAAGCGTGTACGCTACTTCATCTCTGCCGGCTTCTTCAGCCAGGACGGTATCTTCGACCAATATGGCCGCGATGACTTCGCGTTTGACTACCGCTACAATCGTTTCAACTACCGCTCGAACCTCGACATTAGCGTAACTCCTACAACTACAGTGACCGTCAACGTTGCCGGTAAGATCGATAGCAGCGCGAAGCCACGTACAGGACAGGGCGCTTCTGGTATGGTGAAGGCCATATACGCCGCCACCCCGTTCTCAAGTGCAGGTTTCGATGACCAGGGCCGTTATATCGGCACCAATACCGACGCCGACTACAACATTGAGTATGACGCAGAAGGCAATCCCCACTCAGTGACTCTTCCGTTCATCGGCTCGAGTCCTATGACTTATGTCACTTATCAGCCGGGTGCTTACCACAACACGGCCAACACCATTACGACCGACCTTATCGTTGATCAAAAACTCGACGTAATCACAAAGAACCTCTCGCTCCGCGTGAAGGGATCATACAACAGCGGCTTCAACCAGCAGAAGGAACTTACATCAAGCGCGGCTACTGTAACTCCACGCATGATGCCCGACGGAACGATGGAATTCATCACTACAAGCTTCGAGGAGGCTGCCAGCTATAAGGTACAGTCTACCGGCAAATGGCGTAACTGGTATCTTGAGGCTGGTCTTAACTGGAACCGCGAGTTCGGCGACAACAACCTGTCAGCCCTCATACTCTACAACCAGAGCAAGGAATATTATCCCAAGACATACTCCGACATCGCACGTGGCTACGTAGGTCTCGTAGGCCGTGTGACATATGACTACGACAACCGTTATCTGGCAGAGGTCAACTTCGGCTACAACGGTTCCGAGAACTTCGCACCCGGCAAACGCTTCGGTGCTTTCCCCGCCGGATCTATCGGATGGGTTGTAAGCAACGAGAAATTCATGGAAGGCCTTCAGCCCTGGCTCTCTTTCCTCAAGTTCCGCGCTACTCTCGGTAAGGTAGGTAACGACAAGATCGGTGGCAGCCGATTCATGTACCTCTCAGACCCCTTCGGAATCAATGCGGGAGCTGTCCTCGAGCGACCTACAAGCGAAAATCCCTACGGTTACAACTTCGGAACCGGCAACGGTGTATACGGTACACTTCCCGGTGCATGGGAAATGCAGAAGAACAACCCCGATCTGACATGGGAAAAGGCTGTTAAGCAGAACTACGGTGTAGAAATCCAGTTCTTCAACGACCGCCTCAAGACAAGCTTCGACTATTATAAGGAGCACCGTACGGACATCCTCCTTCAGAATTACAATGCATCGACTATTCTCGGATATACTCCGGCGATGACCAACTACGGTATCGTAGACAGCTGGGGCTGGGAACTCTCCGTAGGCTGGAGCGACTTCGTTGGCAAGGACTTCAGCTATTGGGCTCGCTTCAACCTCTCATATAATGACAACAAGATCATTCAGGACGGACAGGCTCCTCAGAGCTATGATTATCAGAAGACCGTAGGACACCGAATCGGCGCACGCTCACAGATGCTCTTCTGGGGCTATTACGACGACACCGCCGAAGCCCGCTACATGGCGGAATATGGTGTGCCAATCCCTGAGCAGCTTAAACCGAACAGCAAGCTCAATCCCGGCGATCCTATTTACGTTGACCTTAACGGTGACGGTAAGATCGACGGCAACGATACCAGCCGCGACTACGGCAAGACCGACGATCCTCGCTTCATCGCAGGTCTCAACCTCGGCGCAAGCTGGCGTGGTCTTAGCCTCGCGGTGCAATTCACCGGTGCGTGGGACGTCACCCGCAGCATCAGCGGTGCATTCCAGCAGCCTTTCTATAACGCCGCCGGCGACGGCCAGGGTGGTCTTCTCATGACTCACCTCTATGACAGCTGGAGCGTTGACAATCCTAATGCAGAGTATCCGCGTCCGACACTCGCATATACAA
>JAIDTS010000425.1 GCA_029060585.1 Muribaculaceae bacterium | reverse complement strand
GGGTTTATATTAATGTATGATGACAAAAGATTACATAGAACTGCTTTTCCGTACCTACTATAGAAAGATGCTTATTCTCGCCAATACACTCTTGCACGACGAAGAAGCGGCGCGGGACATAGTGCACGATGTCTTCGCTTCTATTTTGACCGGAAAAGCGGACACCGTCAACGAAGCCTATCTTATGGGAGGAGTTCGTTTTGCATGTCTGAAACGGATAAGAAGTCTTTCTGTAGAACAGAGGATCAAGAGTCTGTATGCTATTGATTGTAATGACGTAGAGAAAGAGGACTGGCCGGACGAGGATATTATTGATTCATTGAGGAAGGTCATAGACTGTGAACTGTCGGAAATGACAGGAAGAATCGTCAGACTTAGGTTCTATGATCGGCTAACGTATAAGGAAATAGCGAGACTTCTTTCCGTGAGTGAGGTGACAGTCTATAAGCATCTTCATCATGCAATAGATGTAATACGCAAAAAATTGAAAGATCATGAAGGATAAGACCGACAGACTTTTGGAGATTTTAGAATCTCCCGGGAACTATGATGAAGAGTTCTTGGCATCTCTGCTCGAGGATCCCGAAACAGCGGAGATTTATAGGGCGATAAATAAGACGGCAGACTCATTGACCGAGATCACAGAACCTGAGATTGATAAGGAATGGGAGGCATTCATGGCTAAGAACCGTCATGCTTTGTCGAATACAGGAACTGGGCTATTCAGGTGGCTACCGGGCAGGAACGTTGCGGCTGCAGTGGCCATTGCGGCTGCTTCGCTGAGCCTGTTGGCCGCAGGCATAGGTATAGGATACAAAGTATCTAAAAATAATGTCGATCCGGTTGTAGGAAAGGCAGTTGTGGATAAATCATCATCCGTAAAGCTGAACGAGACTGTTGGTGATACTTTGGCGGGTGAATCATCTTCCGGTCTTGACGATACCCTAATTGTGTTTAAGGATGAGCCACTTGAGAAGATACTTGCAGAAATATCACGCTATTATGGAATTTCTGTTAATTATAAATCAGACAAAGTCAAGGATCTCCATCTCTACTTTCAGTGGAATCGGTCGCTATCTCTTGATGAGACAATATCAAGGCTTAATCTTTTTCAGCAGATCAATATCATGGTTTCTGATGAATCTATAATAGTGGAATGATGATGAAGAAGATAATTGCTTTCCTGATTTCATCAGTATTTTTTGCCATGGCTCATGCAGCTTCTTACGTTTATGATTTCAGGAACACCAGTGTTTCTCATGCATTGACGACTTTTGCAGAAGAACATCCGGAAGTTTGCCTGAATTTCATTTACAACGAGCTTGACAGATACATGATTTCATCAAAAATCAATACGGAAGATGTTCGAAGCGCTCTTAAGCAGATTATCGGACTGAATCCCATTTCGTTGATCAATGAGAATGGTTGCTGGTATATCGA
The DNA here is from genome assembly GCA_029060585.1 of Muribaculaceae bacterium. The sequence goes on along the minus strand of JAIDTS010000425.1, from coordinate 5,144 downwards.
GGCGTTGCAGCATGGAAGGTATTGCTACAGTGGGAAGGTGGTAGGTACGGATAATCTTGCGGTCGAAGCAGCCACAGTCCTGCTTCTGGCGCCTAAGGATTCCACTGTCATAACCTATGGGATAACAGACTCTGAAGGAAAGTTCAATATCCCCTGCGATCGAAGCAAGGTAATAGGTAAGATATCATGTCTCGGGCATAATACGATATATAGAAGCTTTGATGTGTTTTCAGTAGGAACCATTATCTTGCCTGAATTGGCAGTAGCTCTTGGAGAAGTGAAAGTGAAGGCTGACGCAGCTGCCATGTATGACGACAAGACTGTTTATATCCCTAATGCAAGACAGCGAAATGCCTCCAACAGTGCGTTTGATCTTCTGCGACGCATGGCTATTCCGCAGATAAATGTGAGTTCTATCCATAGCGAAGTCACTGACAATGCAGGGAAGCAGGTGAAGATTTTTCTCAATGGCATTCCTGCTATGAAGGAAGAGATGGATGGTCTGCGGACCGCCGATGTAAAAAAAATTGAATATCTTGAGTATCCTTCAGATGCGAGGTTTCAAGGAGCCGAGAGAGTAATAAACATCATTACTCAGAGATACGTTTTCGGTGGATACTCCAAGATAACAGTCAAGGAGGGATTTCTCACAGGCCTTCAAAACCGAGAGGAAGTGTATTCGGCCTTCTCCTACGGAAAGATGCATTATGGACTATATGCTGCCCTTGATAACTCGAATACTCATTTGGGAGGCGTTGACAGTCAGGAGATCTTTGAATTGAACGATGGAGGAGATTCCTATTCGGTTGTCAGGAATGAAAAGGTTGCGAAGTTCAGAAATAGAACTGATAGGTATCCTGTGACTTTTCAGGCTACTTATAATTCAGATAAGGTTCAGGTGAGAAATGCTTTTTCTGTTTCGCATGTTTCCGCACAGGAAAACTCAGAAGGAAGCCTGACATTACATGACCTTAAGGAGAATCAAAACACCTGCTTTCTTAGATCGCAGCCCAACCGTACCAACAATCTGTCATATTCCGGATATCAGTTTTACGTGTTACCAAAGGATTTTTCCATAAGCCTTACTCCTGAGTTCACTTATTCACATATAGATGACAGCTACGTCTATGAAGTTGATGATTCAGCGGTGGCTGATAGAACAGCGAAGGAAGATGCCTACAAATGTGCATTGGATCTGTATGCCGATAAGAGTTTCGGCGGACGGAATTCCATCGGAGCTTTTTTCTGGGGAGAAGCGACAATAAATCGTCTTCATTATAGCGGAGATGTAAGTTATGATGATCGTTTTTTCAGAATGTATCATTCCTATGGTGCGAGATACTCTTTCAATGGCAATCCCTGGTATATCAGCGCCGATGCGGGATTATCCGGAAGGATATCGGAGATCAACGGTAAAAGAATCAGTGAGATAGGCTCATTTTCCCATATTAATCTGTCATATGTAATGAATAGGAAGCAAGGAGTCAGCCTTTATTTCTGTCACGCCTCCGGAGCACCGACTGTATCGATGAAGAGCACGGATGTACTGAGAAGCAACGAGTATCTTTATATCACTGGAAATCCGGATCTTAAGACTACAACAAAGGTTTGGTCAGACATCAATTATACCAATCTATTTTCGGATTTATTTTGGTTTAGCGCATATTGCGCTTATGAAGGTGCCTTCAAGACATTTGTATATTCATATGATCCTTATGCCGACGGGAATGCCGTAATCAGAAATATCATTAATAGGGGGACCAACCATAAAGGAAATATGGGCATGAAGCTGAGGTTTAATCTTCTTAATAATGATCTCAGACTGGTTATGAATCCGAGTATCGACATTTACTGTTCTAAAGGATTCTATAATAACAGATGTGTGGCACCTGGTTTAAGCTTTGACGCAGAATATTATTTAGGTAACTTTAATTTTCAGGCTTACTGTCAGTTGAAGGAAAAGGAACTGGAGTACAGTTCCAATACCATTAGCGAAAGCCGCGCCTATTACTACCTATCTGCCGGATGGTCTAATTCATCGTGGAACGTCAGATTGATGGCTTATAACCTATTCAACAGAGGGAGGGTGGATTATGAGAAGCATCAGGTCGCATCGTTATATTCCAGAACCGTGACGGATTATGGCGGAGTCTTTCATCCTAAGCTGTCTCTTTCGATTGTGTATACGATAGGTTACGGAAAGAAGATAAAGAGAGAGAACGAGGTAGGGGAAAAGTCCGGAGTAGATTCCGCTATTATTAGATAGATTTTATTGATATGAAACGGAGTCAGGGTTCTGCAAATCTCTGACTCCGCTTTTGACATTGTTTATATGATAGGTCTTAATGGGTCTATTGATTGTGGATTTCGATTCTTGAGCGTCCTTCCCCATAGCTGTGGAGCCTGATCTGGCAGTCAATCTGCTCAGTAAGTTCCTCCCGGTGGCTGATGACACCCACACGACGCCCGTTCTGTCCGCTGATTAGCGGAAGACGGCGCAGCGTGCTCATGACCATATCAAGACTTTTTGAGTCAAGAGTTCCGAATCCCTCGTCGATAAAAAGGATGTCTACGTTCATATCCGGGCGGTTCATTGCCGACAGTGCCAGTGAAAGAGCGAGAGATACCATGAATCTTTCGCCGCCTGAAAGCACTGTTACGCTACGCGGCTCGTTGTTGTGATAGCGGTCAAGCACAAGAATTGAGAGTTGCTCGTTCTCATCGCTGCATGTTAGAGTGTAATGATCGGTTATCTGTCTGAGATAGATGTTGGCGTTATTGAGAAGCGGACGGAGTATGTGGGACTGTACAAGTGTCCGAAATCTGGTCCCTCCGAAATATCTGTTCATCTTCTCCCATTTCTCCATGCGCTCCCTCTTCAGATCGATATCAGCAATCTGCTTTTCAATCTGAACTCTGTTCTTTTCATCTGTCTCGAGTTTCTCCTTGATGGCCCCTATACGGACTGTAAGGTCGGAGTTTTGTCTTACTGCGGAATCGAGGTCTGATCTCAGTTTCTCGATGTCTTCGAGTTGCGATTCATCTTCAAGCTGGAGAAACTTTAGATTGTCTTCCCTGTATTTTATTGCCTCCGCCAGAAGGGTCGCGTTTTTTTGTAATGCATCGCGATGTTGTTCCTGAATTCTTCGAAGGGTGTTGATCTCATCAGAGGCTCTCAATAAATCCTTGAGCGTAGTTTCAGTCTTGCCGGTATCCTGATAATATTCATTGAGTTTCCTGTCGAGTTCCTCTGTTTTGTTTTCGTTATCCTTGATTCTTCCATATATCGTTGACACTTCAACTCTGAAGTCTTGCCATACGCTCTCGATAATATCGTTTGTCATATCGCCGATTCTGCCCAGATTGATTTGTGTCTCTATGGGTTCAACAGTCGAAAGAAGTTCAGAAAGGGTAGCCTTTATTGCCGAGATTACTTCAATGGTCTTGATGATGGAGCGGTATGCGGGTTCTTCCTTGGATAACTTTGAGACGCATTCCGAATAATTATCGGCATCTTTTCTGAGTTTCAGAGCGATCTCTGCCGGATCCGTTTTACCCAGATCAGCATAATCCCTTAGCGTGGTGGATATTTCTTTCTGTATACGTCCCTTTTCCGTTCTCAGTTCATCAGCTCTTATATTGAGAAGCCGTAGTGCTTCGTTTTTCTGAGCCAGCGATTCGAGAGATTTCTGCAGTTTCTTTTCTTCAGATTTGTGATCCTTATCTTTTGTTTCCTTCTGCTTGATCAGGGAGTCAATCTCTTTCTGTAGTTTGTCGGTCTGCTCAAGTTTCGTAGTAATGGCTTCGATTTCAGTTTTGAGCCGAGACATCTCGTCGCTTATTTCCTTATCTAAGTTTTCAGAATAATCTAAATCAAGAGTTTTTATGAGATTCCTGATATCTTTCTCGTTTTTTGACAAGTCACTTTTTCTCTTCTTCAGGTCTTCTTCTTTTGTTTTGAGAATACCTGAAGTTGTGTTCATCCTTTTCATAGCCTCTTCGGCAGATTTTTTACTCAGGATAAACGCCTCGTGAAGTTTATTTTTCTCCGTTTCAAGGGGGGAGAGTATTTTCATGAAATACTCCCGGCTGCCCCATTCATGTATATGCTCCTTTATTGATTGGCCGCAAAGCGGGCAGTTGGAGGCATGTTCCTCCACCAGCTGATGCCTTATTGCCTCGAAGTTTTCCTCTATGCTTAGAAGCATAGTGCGGTAGCGGCTTTCGGCTGCATTCTTTTCATTTTCAGATTGTTTATATTCAGCAGAAGCCTTTTCAGCTTCCTTGCTGAGTACTTCAAGTTGTGCTGAGACAGCAGCTATATTCTCTTCTGCCTTTTCTGCCTCTTTTCTTTCGGCTATGTTTGCTTCCAGCCGTTTTGAAAGGTCTGCCAACGCGAACTGACGCTTCACCAGTCTGTCTTTTTCAATTCGCAGAGCGGGAGGATCGAGGGAGTCCCGCTCAGATGTCTTAAGTTTCAGCTCTGCCTGACAGGCCATGCAGAGTTCACTTTTCTCTTTTACGTTCTTTTCAACTGAAACTATTGTTTTCTGCAGTTCCTCAATAGATTCTGTTATATCTATCGATTCCTTTTCCTTATTCCTGATATCTCTATCAATCGCAACAAAACGGTTGATCTCTGCTATCACTGCTGTGGCATCTCTGAAAAGATTTTTCAAAGACTCCTGGCTTTCAATTTGAATTCTAAGGCCATCCAACCTCCTTGACTCAGCTTCGGCTTCTTTTATTCTTGCAGAGAGGTCCTCAGATAGGATCTGCAATTCGGATTTCTTTTCCCGGAGTTTCTTCCTGTCTGACAAAATTTTTTCGGAAGTCTTGATTTTTTCCGACAACACATCCCGTTGCTCCGCAGTTGAATCCCATAGACTCAGAATGGTAATACGTTTCCTGTATTCTGCTGTCTCTTCATTGGCCGACAACATGGCTTTCTCATCATTAAGTCTCTTGATATCTTTGCCAGTTTTGACTATAGCTTCCGTGCAGCTTATTCGGCGGCGGAGTTTGTCAGTTCCCACTTGCATTTTTTCCGCCTGCGCGAGCTTTTCGTTGTATTCTTCCGTCAGTTGTTGGCGCGTTGTCTCGTCGAGGATCTTTTTCCGAAATTCATCGCTTATCTTTTGGGC
>JAIDTS010000424.1 GCA_029060585.1 Muribaculaceae bacterium | reverse complement strand
CTCTTACACCTGCTGATTGGGGGTGTGGCGACTGCATTCGCGCAGTCTTCGACCGTCTGCAACGATGACGGAACAGTGACTTTTAAATACAAGAATGACAATGCGAAGGAAGTGCTGGTAGACGTGCAGTTTGCCGGACGAAATCCGATGGTGCGAGACACCGATGGCTTCTGGACCGCCACCCTCGGTCCGGCTGCTCCGGACATGTACCCATATTGCTTTATCGTGGACGGAGTGAGCGTTATGGATCCGGAGAATGACCAGTATTTTCCAAACGAGGGATTCAAGAATAGTCTTCTTGAGATTCCTGCAAAAAACGGTTCGCTGGTTCATGATATAAAGGATGTGCCGCATGGGGCCGTTGAGTCTATCCATTACTATTCAAACAGTCTGGGAGCGACAAACAACGCTATTGTCTACCTTCCGCCTTCCTACTTCGAGAATCCGGACAAGAAGTATCCGGTCTTCTATCTCATAAGCGGCACCACCGACACCGAGGAGGTATATTATAAGGTGGGAAGAGTCAACTATATTCTCGATAATCTCATCGCCGACGGCGATGCGGAGGAAATGATCGTTGTGCTTCCCTATGGCAATCCTACCAAGCTTCTTCCTTCGCCTCCAAAGGATTTCATGACGATGGGAGACGTATTCGGCAAAGATCTGACGACTGACCTCATGCCGTATATTGAGAGTAATTACCGCACTATCAACGACAGCGACCACCGGGCCATCGGCGGATTTTCGCGCGGAGGCAACCAGGGTCTTGCGTGTGGCCTGACCAATCTCGACAAGTTTTCATATCTCTGCAGCTACAGCTCATTTACGTCCACAGACCTTCCCGATGTCTATGACAACGCTGCGGACACCAACTGCAAGATAAATCTTTTCTGGCTTGGGGTGGGGACGGATGATTTCCTCTACGGAAATGCCCGCGACTATATGGAATTCTTAGATAAAAAGGGAATAAGGTCTGTCAAGGAGTATACCCACGATAAGTTTGGCCACACTTGGATGAATGCAAAATATTTCCTCGACAAGACCCTGCGGCTTCTCTTCAGAAAGGATGCGTCGGAGGAAGCCATGCGTAACGGACAGCCGGCGCTTGCAGCGACGGGTGATGAACCTCAGTTCACGCCGGGCGTCATGGCCCGTCTGTTTCCGAGGCCGATTATCTCTCCGGAATACAATAGGGACGGCATCGTGTTCAGGATGAAGGCTCCGGAGGCGGATAACGTGTTGCTTGTCACCGAATATTTGACTGACCCCATTGTCATGGAGCGAGACAGTGTTGGAATATGGGAAGCCGAGGTAAAGGACCATATACATGATATCTTTACATATTATTTCCTTGTAGACGGAACTTCCGTAGCGGATCCCCAGAACATGTATCTCTCACCGTCTAAAGGTTTCAAGCCGAGTCTATGCCACAATCCTGAAAGTGCCAGCAATTTAGCCACAATGGGAAGTGATATAGCTCACGGAAAGGTGCGCTATGATCTTAACGATGGTACTGCCACATATATCCCCGCTAACTTTGATGAAATAGATGGAAGAGCTGTGACTGTCCGCCTGATACCCGGAAAAAATGATTCGGCGGAAAGTTGGTTTAAAGTTGGAGGTGCAGATGCACTTGCTGACAGGATGATCGCTGAAGGGATTAGCAAACCTGTAAAACTCACCACTTCCCCTGTGGAAACTCCTTTTGTGATAAATGCCGACGACTACAAGACATGGGAGGAGCGACGCCAGGCGTTGGAGAAGTTGTTGACACAATGACGTATTAAGATCCATTTTTGCTAAGAGGGTGTATCTAAATCTTGCGATTTGATACACCCTCTTGTCGGAATGAATTATTGATGAGGACCGATGCCACTTTTAGCTCTTCAATGAGCCGAAAGACGGAATCAGTCTACCATTACCTTATGTGCATTGCCATTATGCAAATAAAACTCTTAATAATTGGATACCCCGATATTTTTAAAGGAAGGTTATAATTGAATCTTAGACATTTATGAGGCTGTGCATTAATAGCAAAGGCCCGATTTATAATCAGGCCTTTATTGTTGTGCTGTTGGATACAGAAGCGTTATAATATGAAGTATATGAGGAAAAAGAAGACCACAGGATAGGCGAGGAGAAATGAGTCTATGCGGTCGAGGATGCCTCCGTGGCCAGGAATCCAGTGTCC
>JAIDTS010000423.1 GCA_029060585.1 Muribaculaceae bacterium | reverse complement strand
GATATCATTTCGCTTCTCGTGGTGAGGGCATCTATAATCCATTCAGTGTCATTAATGCATTCGATGAGAATGAATTGAAAAATTTCTGGTATGGTAGTGGATCTCCGTCCTATCTTATTCGCTTGATCGAAAAAAACAACTATAATCTCGATAAAATTGAGGGACAGACAAGGAAAGAAGATCAACTTAATAACATATCTGATACAAACAAAGATTTTTTACCAATATTGTATCAATCCGGGTATCTTACGATTAAGGAATTTTTCTATGATACTCAAGAGTATCTTCTTGGTTTCCCTAATAATGAGGTTGACACTTCGTTTTGGAATTCCCTTGCAGATCATTTCTTCCTTGGAATGGATGGCTCTCCTGCTTTCAACCTTAGAAAATGTCTCCGCGATATCAATGATGGATGTCCTGAAGAATTTATGCAGAGTATGAGGAGTCTTTTTGCTGATACTAACTCAGAATATGAAAAGGACAAGGAGATACACTTCCAAAACATGATGGCTATAGCAACCAAAATGATGGGATTGACGGTAAAGACTGAGATCCATTCAGCAAGGGGAAGGTGTGACATGCAGATAGTCACTTCAGATTTCGTGTATGTATTTGAGTTCAAGATCGACAGCACTCCGGAAGAGGCTTTGGCTCAGATTTATGAAAAAGGTTATGCTATTCCATTTGAATCAGATTCAAGGACTGTATTCTTGATCGGTGCAAATTTCTCTACTTCCACTCGCACGCTCGACAACTGGATCATCAAAAAGCTAAAGTGAACAGATTGATATCCCTCTTGGTTGACTAATTCAGAGTAATGCCAAGATCATAAAGATACACGTGACGATACGCAAAATCAAGGTCATCATTCAAGACCTTTCCATCCCTGTCGATAAGCACATAGCGTGGTAATCCTGAGAAGCTGAAGAGATCCTTCAATTTCCAATTTCCTGTAGGATAAGTTCGCAAGCATATTATTTTGATCTCTGAAATCCTATCTGATTGTATATCCTAAGGAAAGATTCGGAATAAGCAATAGACCATCCATCGGCGAACATTTAAGATCACCTATGAGAAATGTAAACCCTGCGCGTAGAAAGAAACCGCTCTTTCGCTGAAGGCGATATCCGATATTGAGCGTCCCGAAAATGTTGAGTCTTACGCCATCCTTAATATGGGTTTCCGAATATCCTGAATGCCATGCCGAATGCTTCACCTCATGTCTATGAAGTATACATGGAGTGGCTCCTATACCGAGTTCGAATTTACTGGCCCGCTTTCCCATTATGGCATTAGCTTCCAGTGGAAGTGTCACACCTTTAAAATCAACATCCGTATATGCTCCGCCATCGTAAGCTCCAAACCAGCCTCCATCATCCCATGAGCCGTTTGTGAACGACAGCCCTGTACGGAACCCGAAAACTGAATTCGCTTTGAATCGTTGGTCATAACCGATACCTATGCCGAAGGAAGGTCCCCCTAATTCCACAAAAAGGTTCCTGCTGATTTCTCATTCAGTTTTTTGACTGATACTTATGGAATCGGAAAAATTGGTTGCCGGGGTATTACCATTATCCAAGGCAAACATGCTGTTGAATGACAGCATGGAAATTATGAGGAACGCAAGGCGTTTGCGAAGTAGTACCTCTACCGATACAAGAGTGTTCTTAATCC
>JAIDTS010000422.1 GCA_029060585.1 Muribaculaceae bacterium | reverse complement strand
AAAGGATACGGTCCGGAAGATAAGGCGAAGGTTATCTGGAACACAAAGGCGCTTCTTGATAAATTTAAGGATTCTAACAATGACCGTTTCCTTTGTCGTGATCTGAAAGGAAAAGAAGATGCAAAGAAGTGTCCTGAACTGATTAAGGAAGCTGTCGAACTCTTTATCCAGGCTCATCCGGAGATCGTAGATAGGAAGGAAGGCTTCTTCTCCAGTATTTCAAGGGCCCTCAGTAGTTGATTCCAGTTCTGTTCAGTCATGATGATATGGCTCACCTTTCATTATTGTCATTGCTCTGTAGACCTGTTCGGTGAAGAAAAGACGTATCATTTCATGGCTGAATGTCATCTTGGAGAATGAAAGCTTTGAGTCGGCGCGAGAGTAGACTTCTTTGGAAAATCCATATGGACCACCTACTATAAATGCCATGCGTTTCTTACCTCCGAGCATTCCTTTCTGGATGAATTCTGAGAACCCTCTGGATGTCAGCATTTCTCCGCGCTCGTCAAGAAGCACGACAAAGTCTGACGGTGATAGTTCGGAAAGTATGAGCTTTCCTTCTTCGGTCTTCTGCTGGCTCTCGGTGAGTTTGCGTGCATTCTTTATGTCTGGAAGACACTTTATAGAGAATTGTATATAACGTTTCAACCGCTTGCAGTATTCATCTATTCCTGTCTGGAGGTAACCGGTTCCGGTTTTTCCGATTGTTATTAAAGTAATTTCCATATTATATGCTGGCTTTGCAGTTGCAAAGATAGCGAAGATTTTTGAATTATGAAAACCAAAGACCAACTTATTGACGCTCTCCTTGACCTCGCTTTTGCTGAAGACATTGGTGACGGCGATCATACTACCTTATCGACCATTCCGGCCGATGCAATGGGGCGTTCCAGACTCCTTATTAAGGAAAAGGGAATCCTTGCCGGTGTTGAGATAGCACAGAAGGTTTTGCATAAGATAGACCCATCCATAAAGATTCAGGTATTCATCAAGGATGGCGCAGAGGTCAATCCCGGCGACGTAGCCTTCACTGCTGAAGGTCCGGTCAGAAGCCTTCTTGTAGCTGAACGCACTATGCTCAATATTATGCAGCGTATGAGTGGTGTCGCTACCATGACCCGCAAATACCAGGATCAGCTGAAAGGCCTTCATACTAAAGTGCTGGATACAAGAAAGACTACACCCGGCATGAGGATGCTCGAGAAGGAGGCTGTAAGGATCGGTGGAGGAACCAACCACCGCATAGGACTCTTCGACATGATCCTCATTAAGGACAATCATGAGGATTTCGCAGGGGGTATCGAGCAGGCTGTCCGCCGTGCTGAGGAATACTGCAAGGCCAATGGCAAGGATCATCTAAAGATAGAGGTGGAATGCCGGAATCTCGAAGATATTCGTAAGGTCCTTGAGATCGGAGGAGTCGACCGGATTATGTTCGATAATTTCACACCCGAACTTACCCGCGAGGCAGTAAAGCTTGTAGATGGAAAGGTGGAGACAGAGTCATCCGGAGGCATAACATTCGATACGTTGCGAGCATATGGTGAGACTGGAGTTGATTTCATTTCTGTAGGTGCTCTTACCCATAGTGTGAAAGGTCTTGACATGTCGTTCAAGGCTTTCTGACCAGATGCTTATGGTTGATGGCAAGAAAGAGGCAGCCAAGGAATGGGGAAAGCAGGCAGAACGAATTGTATGTGAATATCTTATTTCCAAAGGCTATACTGTAAGGGAGAGAAACTGGCGGCCTAAATCGTCGAAAAGTGAGATCGACCTGATTGCGCAGAAAGACGATACTATTGTGTTTGTTGAGGTCAAGGCTCGGTCTGATAAAGATATAGATCCTACATTAGCCATGACATCGGAAAAGATTAAGCACATCGTTCGTGGAGCAAATTCTTATCTTCTCGCTCAGGACAGGCCATATTACTATCGTTTTGATGTAGCGGCAGTCAATGGCAACATGGAAGACTATCAACTCGACTATCTCGAAGACGCCTTCCTCCCTCCGCTTAGGAGTCGTTAATATGGTAAATTATTATGAGCAAGTCGAATTCTCCTTTCCGCTTCAAGCAGTTTGCCGTCAGTCATCACCGAAGCTCGATGAAGGTTGGCGTCGACGGGGTTCTTGTTGGATGCTGGGCCGAGACTGTCGGTGCAAAACGAATCCTTGATGTTGGAACAGGCTGCGGACTGATTGCCTTGATATTGGCTCAGCGGTCTATCGGGTCGAGAATAG
>JAIDTS010000421.1 GCA_029060585.1 Muribaculaceae bacterium | reverse complement strand
GTAACTTTGCACTTCCGACACGGCCGTTTCCGACACAGCTGTGTCGGAAACGGCCGTGTCGGAAGTGCAAAGTTACAAATAAATCTTTTAATATGCAATAGGGAAGGGGCAATTTGCATTGTCAGGCAAACAACTTGCTGACTTATGTGTTGCTTATATTAAGGACCTAAGCCGCCGTTTGCGCTGAGCTCTTTCCCCCTATAACCTTAACTTAGGTTCGCTTGCGAATCTTAATAAAAATACCTATGAATAAACAGATACTCGACGGCTGCACCGCGGCAGCACATGTGGCTTACGCTATGAGCGAGATTGCCACAATCTATCCTATAACTCCTATAGCCTCGATGGGCGACACCGCCAAGAAATGGGGCATGCACGGTCGCCTCAATCTCTTCGGGCAGAAACTTGAGGTGAGGGAGATGGAGAGCGAGCTCGGAGCCGCCGGTGCCGTACATGGAGCTCTTGCAGGAGGTGCATTGGCCACTACGTTCACCGCTTCGCAAGGCCTTATGCTCATGATTCCCAACATGTATAAGATAGCAGGCGAACTGTTGCCGGCGGTCTTTCATGTAGGATGCCGTTCGCTCGCCAACCATGCGCTCTCGATTTTCGGCGACCATCAGGATGTCATGGAATGCCGGGCTACCGGATTCACGATGCTTGTATCCGCATCTGTTCAGGAGACGATGGATCTCGCCGTAGTAGCTCACATTGCGGCTATAAAGGGTTCCCTTCCGGTGCTGCATTTCTTCGATGGCTGGCGTACCAGCTCTGAAATGGACACAATAGATGTGATAGACTATGACAGCATAGCCAAGATAATGCCGTTTGAGGAAGTAGAGGCATTCCGGCGCCGCGCCATGAATCCCGAGCATCCCGACACTCGAGGAACTGCCCAGAATGCGGATGTCTATTTTCAGAACAGTGAGGCTACAAACCGCTATTACGATGCGTTCCCGTCAATAGTGCAGGAAGCAATGGACTCGCTCGCCGGAATCACCGGTCGCCAATATCATCTGGTAGATTATGTCGGCGCTCCAGATGCCGACAGAGTAATCGTGATAATGGCTTCGGGGGCTGATGTTGCGGCCGAGGCCAGCGAGTGGCTTAATCGTGAGAAAGGGTACAAGACAGGTGTCATAAAGGTGCGTCTATACCGTCCGTTCCCAGCCGAACAGTTTCTCAAGGCACTCCCGCCGACAGTAAAATCCATTGCCGTCCTTGACCGAACCAAAGAACCGGGTTCTGTGCATGAACCGTTATGTCAGGATGTCATAACAGCCCTTTTTGAAGCCGGCCGCAGTGACATTAAAGTGATAGGAGGACGTTACGGTCTGTCAAGCAAAGAGTTTGATCCTTCCATGGTAAAGGCTGTCTTCGATCATCTCGCTTCTCAGGAGCCTAAGCGCACGTTTACTGTCGGTATCAACGACGACGTGACTCATCTTTCTCTCGCTTCGGAGGATAACATAAACACTTTGGCTTCGTCTGATTGTTTTCAGGCAGTCCTTTATGGAATCGGCAATGACGGCACGGTCAGTGGTACCCGTCAGGCAGCTTCCGTGCTGGCCGAGGATCCTGATCTGTATGCACAACTCTATTTCAGTTACTCGGCTAAGAAATCAGGAGGATATACGATCTCTCAGTTGCGAGTGGGGCATTCCCCCATATCCTCAGCTTATTCGATTATTGATGCCGATTATGTAGGATGTCATAAAGCTTCATATGTCAATCGTTTTGATATGATCGACAAACTTCGTGAGGGTGGAACATTTGTGCTAAATTCTCCTTGGGAGGCTGATCAGATGATAAAGTTTCTCCCTCTGAAGATGCGTCAGCAGATTGCAGCTAAAAAACTTAAATTCTATAATATTGATGCTGACTCCATTGCAGCTAAAGAAAAGTTGGCGCCTCATATCAATATGCCTATGGAGGTGGTCATGCTCAAGTTGGCTGGAATAATGCCTTTCGAGAAGGCTTATCAGGCATTGCAGCAGACTATAAAGACCACCTATATGCATGAGGGAGGCGAGATTGTAGACCGAAATCTCAAGGCTATCTCCATGGCTCTGGATGCTCTTCATGAGATAGACTATAATTCTATAGAGGGTTGGAATTCTGCTCCCGAACAGTCATCTAATCGTCCGGCACCAGTTTATCCCAATGCCGCTCTGAAGAACTTTATCGAGAAAATCCACACTCCCTGTATTCAAGGGCAGGGCAATGCCATACCGGTTTCCGCTCTCTCTCCCGACGGAGTGATTCCCAATGGATCAACCGCCTACGAACATCGCCGCATCGCAACCCGCGTGCCGGTTTGGGATGCTGAGCAGTGCGTGGAATGCACAGAATGCTCGCTCGTATGTCCTCATGCCGCCATCCGTCCATTTGTCCTTTCTGCATCCGAAGCTGCCGAATTGCCTGATTCTATTGCCACTAAGGAGGCGAAGGGAGCAGAAAGTCTTAAAGGCTATCGCTTCCGTATACAGAATTATCCTGAGGATTGTCTGGGATGCTCGTCCTGCTCGCTTATATGTCCGGGTAATGCACTGACAATGACCCCTATCGGCGATGTGCTTGACCGTGAGATGGCTAATCTCGAATGGCTCCAGACGCATGTCGAGCCTAAACCAAGGCTGCTTCCGGCCGCTTCAGTCAACGGGTCGCAGTTGCGCACTCCGGGTCTGCAGTTCTCCGGAGCATGTGCCGGTTGCGGTGAGACTCCATATGTCAAATTGCTTACGCAGCTGTTTGGTGATCGCCTGCTTATCGCAAATGCCACCGGATGCAGCTCCATTTGGGGTGCCGACCATCCGTCTTCCGCCTATTGCGCTACTGATAAATCCGGACGAGGCCCGGCATGGGCAAACTCGCTGTTTGAAGACAATGCGGAGTTCGGCTATGGAATATTGCTTGCGATGCGTCATCGCCGCCGTCGTCTGGAAAAAAGTGTTAAGGATTTGATATCGTCATCCTCGACTCCTTCATTCCTCAAGGCTCCGCTTGAGGCGTGGCTCAACAGCCGGGATGAGGCTGAGGATTCCGTCGCAACGGCTGACCAGTTGCTATCTATGATCACTCCGATGGCTAAGGAGAATCCTGGCCTGGAGTCGCTGCTTAATCAGAGCGATATGTTGGCCTCCAAGACTGTCTGGGCCATCGGTGGCGACGGTTGGGCTTATGATATAGGCTTTGCAGGCCTCGACCATGTGCTCGCCTCTGGCGAACCGATTAAGATATTGGTGATGGACACGGAGTGTTACTCTAACACCGGAGGTCAGCTCTCAAAGGCTACTCCACGTGCTGCTGTCGCGAAGTATGCGCCGGATGGAAAGTCAACTCCAAAGAAGAATCTTGGACGGATGATGATGACGTATGGAAATGTCTATGTCGCATCCATCGCTTTGGAAGCCAATTATCAGCAGGCTATCGACGCTCTCTGTGAAGCGGAACGTTATCCCGGACCGGCGATTGTCATTGCATACTGTCCCTGTATTAATCACGGTATACGTCCCGGACTTGGCCATTCTATTGTTGAAGAGCGCCGTGCCGTAGAGGCCGGCTACTGGCCGCTCTACCGTTATAATCCTCTCAACGAAGAATCTCCTCTTACCATTGACAATGTCATTCCGGGTGCTGACAACAGCGGACATAACGGATCTTCTCCGCTCACTGAATCACCGGCTTATCCGGGCGCACCGGAGCCTCTCGATGATGTACACGGCTTCACTATGGGCGATGACCGCTATATGGATCTTCAGATGGTCTCACCGCATAGGGCAGCTACCTTGCGTCCACGACTTCAGGAGGACTGCAACCTCGAAAATGAGGCCCTGAAAAAGTTGAGCTGAATAACATAACAAGACTCCGTTTCGTCTTATAGACGGGGTCTTGTTTCATTTTTTTGCAAGTTTTTTCATTAATAGATTTGTGAACTGATAGTTTTTCAGTCCCCATTTTGGAGCCACGACCATTTCCGGAGGAGAGGATGCGAGAAAACGCTCTATACAGATATGGCGTGGAACTGCTTGAACTATGCTGACGCACAATTCAAGATAATCCTCAAGTGTAAAGGGGGAGACTTCAATCTCTCCTGATTCCCATTTTTTCAACAGAGGCGTTCCCTTCACGATCTGAAGCTGGTGCATCTTGATTGAATCTATCGGAAGCATGCAGGATTTTATTACAGTCTCGATTACATCCGCCGGCTTTTCTCCCGGAAGGCCGGCGATGAGATGTAGCCCCACTCGAATGCCTCTCTTATTAAGCCTTCTGGCTGCATCTTCCACCTGCTCCCATGTATGGTTTCGATTGATGAGTCTCAACGTCGCGTCAAAGGAAGTCTCCGCTCCTATCTCCACGATGACGGGTTTCCGGCGGTTCAATTCCGCAAGTCCATCCAGCAAGTTTTCAGGCAGGCAGTCAGGTCTTGTCCCTATGATAACCCCTACCATATCCTTGCTTTCCGAAGCCTTACGATACATCTCCACGAGTGCATCCGCACTGCGCCCGAAAGTATTCGTGTAGCTTTGGAAATATGCAAGATACTTCATGTCAGGATATTTCCTGCGGAAAAATTCCTTACCCTTCTCTATCTGAACCTCTACGGAGTCATGAGGTGAACAGTAGCCGGGGGTAAAAGATGCATTGTTGCAGTAGATACATCCTCCACGCCCGATGCTTCCGTCTCGGTTAGGGCAAGTGAACCCGGCATCAATGGAAAGCTTCTGCACCTTCATGCCCGGAAACACCTCCTGCATGTATTCGCTGAAATCCTTATAATATGGATTCATTGGTATTGACTTGCCGATTAATCTCTAATCTCTAATCTCTAATCTCTAATCTTTAATCTCTAATCTTTAATCTCTAATCTTTAATCTCTAATCTTTAATATTTGCTCCCAGCATTTCATCAGCCACCACCAGGGCTGCCATCGCCTCCACTACAGGCACCGCGCGAAGAGCCACGCAGGGGTCATGCCTCCCTTTCCCTTTAAGTATTCTTGGATTCCCTTCCTTGTCCACGGTCTCTATGTCGCGGAGAAGGGTAGGAGTGGGTTTGAAGGCAATCTTGAATCTGATAGGCATCCCGTTGCTGATACCACCCTGGATGCCCCCGCTATGGTTGGTCAGAGTGTGGATATGTCCGTTTTCGGAGGTGAATATATCCGCCTGTTCGGTTCCATATGCGGATGCCGCTTCAAATCCGTCACCGTACTCAAATCCTTTGGCGGCGTTGATGCTCATCATGGCCTGTGCGAGACGCGCATGGAGTTTTCCGAAAACCGGATTTCCTATTCCGGCGGGAACTCCCTTTATCTCACATTCTACGACTCCTCCTACGGAATCGCCTCTCTTCATGGCTTCCTCCACGACTCTATCGAGCTCTTCCTGAGTTCCTTGGATGCCTCCTATAGAAATAACCCTGGCTGTGATGGATACGTCCTTCATGCAGGTAAGCTGACGGACTATCGCACCTCCGATCACCCAGTTGAGGGTCTCGCGGGCCGACGCCCTTCCTCCTCCACGCGGTTCGTGAAGGCCGTAGCGCATGTCGTAGGTGAAGTCGGCGTGGTTCGGGCGGTATAGGTCGGCCATCTCGCCGTAGTCTCCGCTACGCTGGTCGGTATTGCGCACTATGAATCCTATAGGGGTTCCGAGTGTCACCATGTCGTCGGTAAGGCCGGAAAGTAGTTCAGGGATGTCCTTCTCATTGCGGGCCGTCACGAGATGGCTCTGCCCCGGACGTCGTCTCGCCGTCTCGCGAAGTATTACGTCCATATCGATCTTGACTCCTCCCGGCATGCCGTCGAGGATTCCTCCCATGGCTTTTCCGTGGCTCTCACCGAAAGTCGTAAGCCTTAGATTGTTTCCGAATGTATTCATTATTCCTCGGTTTCAGGTGTGTCTGTGATTTTTGCGAAAGTTGCCTGTGCGGCTTTGGCAAGATCGAGAGGTGAAAGCTTGAGCTGAAGGCCGCGTTGACCTGCACTTACATAGACTGTTTCAAAGTCTGCCATTTCCTCGCTGAAATAGGTGGGATAGTGCTTCTTCATCCCTATGGAGGTGCATCCTCCACGGATATAGCCCGTATTGGGAAGAAGCTCTTTAAGTGGAAGCATCTCCGCCTTCTTATTGCCTGATGCCTTTGCCGCGAGTTTCAGGTCTACCTCACGGTTGCCGGCTATCACGCATACGAAAAGTCCGGTCTTGTCGCCACGGAGCACGAGTGTCTTGAACACCTGCTCTATAGGCTCGCCCAATTCCTCCGCGACATGCTCGGCAGCAAGGTCATCGGGATCGAACGCATACGGCACGAGCTCATACTTGATCTTCATCTTGTCAAGCAGTCGTGCAGCATTAGTCTTCTGTATCTTATTCGACATTGTTATATTTTTATAAAGGGCAAGACGGAAAATGCTCCCTGTCTTGCCTCTATTATAAATAACTGACTGAAAATCAGAATTAATTTCAAATTCAGATAGGAAATAATTCTCAATTCTAAATTCTCAATTTTTATTTGTCCATCGTCACAAGAAGTTCTTCATTGGTGCGCGTAAGTTCCATCCTCTTGCGGATGAACTCCATAGCTT
>JAIDTS010000420.1 GCA_029060585.1 Muribaculaceae bacterium | reverse complement strand
CCGATGTATTTACCCGGTTTCCACTTGAAGAGTTCTTTCCAAGGATCGAAGAAAATGTAGAATTTCTCCACCCTTATGCCGAAGATGCGTGCGAAAAGAAAATGGCCGAACTCATGTATGATGATCAGAATGGCGAGCGCGAGCACCAGCTGAGCCGCCTTAATCCAGAATGTTTCCATTTTAATTTTTGAGTATTGCGTGCTGCATATTGCGACGCGAGTATTTCAAGTGTATTTAATATTTAATCTTTTATCTTTTATCTTTTATCATAGTCTCGGCGATTCTCCTTGCTTCTGCATTTGTGGCGACGAGTGTCTGCAGGTCGGGAGTCGGGCTCCAGGGTGTCTTCTCCATTGTGTGCCGTGCTATGACCGGCATGTCGGTGAAGCGTATCTTCCCTTCGAGGAAGGCCTGTACGGCTATTTCGTTGGCGGCGTTCAGTATGCACGGCATCGTGCCGCCTTCCCTGATGGCGTCGAATGCATAACCGAGCAGGGGAAACTTCTCCAGGTCGGGACGTTCGAAGGTAAGGGTGGCATAATCTTCCAGACACATAGGCCTGGCCTCGGTATGCAGTCGGGTAGGATAGGAGAGAGCATAGCGGATCGGGGTGTGCATGTCAGGCACTCCGAGCTGAGCCTTTACACTCCCGTCGCGGTATTCCACCATTGAATGCACGATCGACTGCGGGTGCACGGCTACCTCTATCCTGTCGGGCTGGCAGTCGAAGAGCCAGCGCGCCTCTATCATCTCGAATCCCTTGTTCATCATGGATGCCGAGTCGATGGTGACTTTCGCTCCCATGTCCCAGTTGGGATGCTTCAGGGCGTCAGCGGGTGTCACTTCCGATAGTTGCTCCTTAGATAGCTTTCTGAAGGGTCCTCCACTGGCCGTAAGGATGATCTTACGCATTTCCCTGCGGTTTTCGCCTACGAGACACTGGAAGATGGCCGAATGCTCACTGTCTACAGGGACGATCTCCACACCATATTCTCTGCAGAGCTCGGTTATGAGCTCTCCTGCCACTACGAGGGTCTCTTTATTTGAGAGCGCGATGGTCTTTCCGGCCTTGATGGCTGAGATTGTGGGGAGCAGTCCGCTGTAGCCTACCATGGCGGTGACCACTGTGTCGGTAGCCGGATGGGCGGCGGCTTCTTCTATCGCTTTGGCTCCCGCAGCCACCTCCACGCCGCTGCCTGTCAGTGCCTTGCGAAGAGGTTCGTAAAATTGCTCGTCGCCGATCACTACTATGTCCGGCCTGAATTTATGCGCCTGTTCGGCAAGGAGCTTCCATTGTCTGCGTGCCGTCAGCACCGAAGCCCTGAAAAGCTCCGGATATTCCGCGATTATGTCGAGGGTCTGGGTGCCGATACTGCCGGTCGACCCTAAGACTCCTATATTTTTGATCTCACTCATCTATAAATCTATAATTGTGATGTATGCTTCTTACTATTATTCCCTAAACCTCACAGCCTCAAAAAACTCGCGGGCTCCACCGGAGTCCCGTCATACCACATCTCTATGAAGAAATAGCCAGATCCTATGGCTCCTCCAGTGGCTCCGAGGGCTATGACACTCCCTCCGTCTACATGGGCCCCAGGCGAGACAGTCGGCGTACCCAAATGGGAGTATCTGGATGCGAATCCGCTGTCGTGCTGGATTATTATCGCGCTTCCACCTTCTGGCGCCGGATTCTGAATGGCGAGTACCCGCCCGTCGGCCGCCGCGCATACGGGCCCTCCTTTGGGCGTAAGAATGCGTGGCTTATTTGCGTTGGGCGAGTTCTCCGAGACTGTCGCTGCCGCGGCTACAGGATAAATTCTCAGCTGGTCGGCGGCCAATGGAGCGATGATGGTCGCGTTATATTGCTCGCGATCTTTCATCTTGCTTATAAACTCAATCTCCCTCGGCGAGGCCGGAAGCAGAGAGTCTGGCGGCAGCTCGTTGGGTGTGGTCACTTTCTGCAGGCTGTCGGTCGGTGTGCGGTCGGTGTCGAAGACTGTCAGTATGTTGGAGAGATACATATTGTTGACCATGTAGGCATGTCGTATGGAGTCGATCCTGAGCAGCCCCTGCTTGGCTTCGACGCGCTCTCCCTTCTTGAGATAGCCGGGAAGGAGGGTGCGGATCGGAGTGGCGATGATCAGCAGGGCGGTGAGAGACATGAGCAGGACGACCACTGCTATGGCTCCTGCCCAGAGCTTCCACGGCGGCGCGCTGGCCGAGGCCACTTGCCTGAGCCGAGATTCGTCTTCTATTGCTATTCTATATCTCTTTTTTGCTTTCATCTATCGTTTTCCGAACCTTTTTCAGGCTCCATTCCTACATGTGGAGGTCTCGGTTGTCAGTGTCCGGCGTTTAAACGCGCAAATATAATGAAAATTCCTCAATTATTCAAATCGTTGACGCTTAAAATACCAAAACCACCCCTTCATTCCTTCTGCCTCTTCAGAATCCGCCGCACCCGTTAGCCCCTGCGTAAAACGTCAGACATAAAATTTAGAACGTAAAACATAAAGCATACAACGAAAAACTTACAACAAAAATATGTTTTAAAGCATATTTGGCCGATTTTGTGGAAAAATTCCAAAAATATTCACCGGAATCTTTGGTGGAATGGATAAAACGATTTATATTTGCAACTGAAAACTTGAAACTGACATATCGCAGTCTTCAAGAAAAGATAAATGAATAATTAACCTTATTATCAATATCCGACATGAATATCAATGAAATCATGGCCAGCCTTGAGGCCAAGCACCCGGGTGAGAACGAATTCCTTCAGGCCGTGAAGGAAGTGCTCCTCTCTGTAGAGGATGTCTACAATCAGCACCCCGAATATGAGAAGGCACGCATCATCGAGCGTATGGTGGAGCCAGACCGTATTTTCACTTTCCGCGTGACTTGGGTCGACGACAAGGGTGAGGTACAGAATAATATCGGCTACCGCGTACAGTTCAACAACGCCATCGGCCCTTACAAGGGTGGCATCCGTTTCCATGCGAGTGTAAACCTCTCAATTTTGAAGTTCCTCGGTTTCGAGCAGACTTTCAAGAACGCCCTGACCACTCTTCCGATGGGTGGTGCGAAGGGTGGATCTGACTTCTCGCCGCGTGGAAAGAGCGATGCTGAGATCATGCGTTTCTGTCAGGCATTCGTGCTTGAGCTCTGGCGTAACCTCGGCCCTGACCGCGACGTGCCTGCAGGCGATATAGGAGTAGGTGGCCGTGAGGTAGGTTATATG
>JAIDTS010000042.1 GCA_029060585.1 Muribaculaceae bacterium | reverse complement strand
CTCCCCACGGTGTCATCTCCATGAGCCGCGACATCGAAGGACTCGTTGAGACCTCGACCAACCTGGCAGCCGTCAAGATGGAACCCGACTGCAAGATCAAGGTGACCACATCGCAGCGGTCAAGCGTTGAGAGCCGTAAATACGATATAGCCGGACAGGTAGAGGCTCATTTCCAGCTCGCCGGAGCGAAGGTAGACCACTCCGACGGATACCCCGGCTGGGCTCCGAACATGAACTCCCCCATCATGAAGATCTCAGCCGATGCATATGAGGAACTTTTCGGTGTAAAACCGGCCATCAAGGCCATCCACGCAGGTCTGGAATGCGGACTATTCCTTGACAAATATCCCCAGCTCGACATGGTAAGCTTCGGACCGACCATGACCGGCGTACATTCACCCGACGAACAGCTTCTCATTCCGACCGTAGAGAAATTCTGGCGTCACCTCTGCCTTACACTGGAAAAAGTCGCGAAGTCATGAGGCGACTGCTTCCTTTCGTGGCCGCATCCATCCTGAGCGTCTCCGCAGCCTGTGCGGAGACCACTCAGGCTGAATCGAGCGCGACCGACTCCACCGCCCTGACAGACTCCACCGCCCTGACAGACTCCTCAATCGAAAAGGAAATGTCAGAACTGGTGGAACTCGTATTGAGCGAGATGCCTGCAGCCGACGAAAAGGTGAAATACGACACCCTGACAGATGAAGACTTCAAGATCGTAGCCGATGAACTCGGAGTAGAGGTTGCGGCCATCAAGGCCGTTGTAAGGATAGAGGCGGGACCTAAGCTCCAGGGATTCTGGGCACCGGGAGTCCCTGTGGCTAACTACGCACAGTCACTCTTCAACAAATACAACGGCAAGACAAAAGGACGCAAGATCAAGGATGCCAAAGTGCCTTCCGGCCTATCAGGCTACGCGCTGAAGGAATGGACCTCCCTGACTAACGCAAGAAAGATCAACGCAGATGCGGCCGATATGGGCACCTACTGGGGAATGTTCCAGATAGGAGGCTTCAACTACAAGCTTTGCGGATGCAACAGCGTCGAGGAAATGGTCAGCAAGGTATGCGAGTCAGAGTTCAGCCAGCTTGAGATGTTCGCAGTCTTCATCCGTAATTCCGGAATGTTGGAATCGCTCAGAAAGAAAGACTGGGCCGCTTTTGCAAGGAAATACAACGGTCCGTCATATGCCAAACGCGGCTATCACACCCGTATGGCCAAGGAATACGACCGCTTTAAAAACGAATCGAAAACCAAAGAAAAGAAATGAAGATAACCGACCTTAAGCCGAAGCTCGTATGGGAATGCTTCGACGAGATAACCAAAGTGCCCCGCCCCACGCATCATCTCGACCGCATGAAGGACTTTCTGGTGAGTTGGGCCGAGAAGCACGGACTGAGATACGCCACCGATGAAGTCGGCAATGTAGTGATGTACTGCCCGGCGACTCCAGGCCATGAAAACGCGCCTACGGTTGTGCTTCAGGGCCATCAGGACATGGTAGCTGAGAAGCGAGGAGACGTGGAACATGACTTTCTCAACGACCCGATCAAGACCATTGTGGAAGGAGACTGGGTGCGTGCGGAAGGCACCACTCTCGGAGCAGACAACGGACTCGGATGCGCATCCGCTATGGCTGCCATGATAGATCCTGACATCGTCCACGGTCCCATAGAGGCACTATTCACAGTAGACGAAGAGCAGGGTCTGACAGGAGCCAACGGTCTCGACGCCAGCCTGATCAGCGGACGCATTCTGCTCAACCTCGACTCAGAGGAGCACGGCATGATAGTGATCGGATGCGCCGGATCCATG
>JAIDTS010000419.1 GCA_029060585.1 Muribaculaceae bacterium | reverse complement strand
GGCCACGCCGTGGTGAAGGCGCAGGTCTTCGACGGCTCCGGAGCGACGGCGGAGTGCCGCGTGACGGTCGCGGAGGCTGATCCGGACGCGGTGACATCCGTCGCCGACGATGACGCTATATTTGACGTCTACACCCAGCAGGGCATCCTGCTTAGGCGCTCTTGCTCCTCCGCCGACCTCAAGCAACTAAACCCCGGCATCTACATCATCCACAACGGCGGCTCCGCAAAGACAATATATCTGCGCAACTGATCCGCGACAGCAACGACAAAAGGCGTGGGACCCTCCGACGGGCTCCACGCCTTTCATCTTAAAAAATGCCCCTCTCACGCAATAAAGACTCTCCGCGAGACCAAATCCGCGAAAGCCGACGTAGCCAGGCTCATTGACGAATCCGCATTGGCCAAGCCCAATGACAAGACCGCCCTCTTAAGACTCAAGACTGAATTGGATAAAAAAAGTGCAGGACTAAATAGGCCTGCACTCTGATATGAAATATTATAAGCTGAATCAATAGGAATGGGGATCTTCTTCGAGGTCTTTGGGGGTCATGGGGGTTGCGTTCATCTTGCTCCAGACGTACCAGATGTAGAGGATTACGACGGGGACGAGGAGCGATACCCAAGACATGACGGTGAGCGTGAACTCGGTGCTGCTACTGTTGGCTATCGTGAGGGAAGACTGCGGGTCGGTAAGCGAGGGCATGTAGCAGGTGTTGTTGTAGGCGAGGTCGCAAAGGAGACTTACGATGGTGATGATGGTGCCTATGCCGGTCCACCATATGCCACCGCGGTACTCTTTCTTGAAGGCTGTCAAGGCGAAGCCGACGAGAACGAGAACCACGCCAATCAGTAGAGCCACAAGAATCCACCACATCTCGATAAGGTTGATGGCATATTTATAGGCCACAGCCACTACACTACCGTCAGCTTCCACCGTGTAACCGTCGGATGTGAGAACCACGGCAACGAGGGCAAGGAACAGAACCACGAAAATCAGTCCGTTGAGAATCGCCTTCATGCGGCATGCATTGAAGAACTTCTGGCCGTCGTCAATGGAGTTCATGAGGTAAAGGGCGGCGTTCATGCGGGCAAGGAAGAAGAGGGTGAATCCTACAAGGAGATTCTTCCAAGAGCATATTGCCTCCAGGCCGTGAGACGGAGCCCAGACGGAGATCACAGGTGAGTTACCGTCAAGGATGTTGCCACGGGTGACGGTGAACTCTCCGCCAAAGAACAGGATGCCTACAGCCACTCCGATGAGTACGCAACCTACCACTCCGTTGATGAGCAGGAATGCGTCGTAGGTACGTGTGCCGTAAAGATTGCCGGATTTTCTACGGAATTCGTAGCTGACAGCCTGTAGCACGAAGCTGAAGAGAATCGCCATCCAAAGCCAATAGGCACCACCGAAGGAGGTGGAATAAAACAAGGGGAAGGATGCGAAGAATGCACCGCCAAACACCACGAGAGTGGTGAAGGTAAGCTCCCACTTGCGACCGAGGGAATTCACGATAAGATTTTTCGCCATAGAGCCGCGGGTCTCGAGCAGAAGGCTCTGGCCGCCCTGTACGAAAAGCAGGAACACGAGGACTCCTCCGAGCACTGCGATGAGAAGCCACCAATATATCTGTAATGTTTCCATTGTTTTTTAGTTTTACGTTTTACGTTGGCCGTTTTACGTTTTACGACAAACGGGTTATTCGGTGATTTCCCTGTTGGAGCCTTTATTTACTTCCTTCACCATAATAGATATCTCGGCTGCGATGAGAGCAGCGAAAACTACGGCGAAGAGCCAGAAGGTAAGCTGGACAGACTGTGCGGTCACGGCTGAGACTGCAGCCTGAACCGGGAGGATGTCCTGAATGGTCCAAGGCTGACGGCCCACTTCGGCGACAATCCAACCGGCCTCGCTGCAGATCCAAACTACAGGAATGCTCAATATACCAATCCAGCGTGCAAGGCGGGTGTCAAACCAAGTGGGTTTCTTATAGACAACAAAGAGAGCCACTATGAGGAGCAACAGAAGATAGCCACCTGCCGCAACCATGATATGAAAGGCATAGAATGTCAAGGCGACAGGAGGAACGGCATCCTGCGGAGACTGGAAGTAGCCATAGCCGAAATACTGATAGTTGGCCTTGATTCTTGCAAGGGCGTCGGCAAGAGCCGCCTGATCGCCAGCCTTACGGGCCGCCTCATAGTCACGGAGAGCCTGCTGGGCAGCCTTGCCTATCTCTATACGCTGAGCATAGCTTACAGTGTTGATCGTGTCGCCCTGCGGGGTGAGTGCTATGCCATCGATAAGGTCGTCGATACCAGGAACGAAGCTGTCGGCGTCGTGATTGGCAAGAATGGAGAGACCCTTGGGAATGGCAATCTTATATTTCACATCCCGCGCCTGCTCATCAACGATTCCGACTCCAATGAGTTCCTGACCTACCTGACCACGGTAGAGACCTTCCATAGCGGCAAGTTTCATAGGTTGAACACGGGCTACCTCCACAGCAGAGCCGTCGCCCGTCCACATAGTGAGAATCATGCCTACAAGACCGATCCATCCTGCAACCTTAACCGAATCCTTTGCCATCTGAAGGTTTTTGCCCTTGGCGGCAATGATGCAGCTGACACCGATCACGAATACGGCGGCAAGCACCCAACCGCTCGTCACGGCATGGAAGAATTTGTTGATGGCGACCGGAGAAGTAGCGACTGCGATGAAGTCAGACATGACATTTCGCATCTGGTCCGGATCAAACTCCATACCTACTGGATACTGCATCCATGCGTTGGCCACGAGAATCCAGAGTGCCGAAAGAGACACGCCGATAGCAACAAGCCAGGTGGATGCAAGGTGGAATCCGGGAGACACCTTCTTCCAGCCGAAGAACATGACGGCGAAGAACGTAGCCTCCATGAAGAATGCGAGAAGGCCCTCGATGGCAAGCGGAGCTCCGAAGATGTCGCCTACAAACCAGCTGTAGTTAGACCAGTTGGTACCGAACTCAAATTCAAGGATAATACCTGTGGCCACTCCGATAGCGAAGTTTATGGCGAACAGTGTCATCCAGAATTTCTCGGTCTTGAGCCATTTCTCAGACTTAGTGCGGTAATAGATCGTCTCCATCACGGCGACGATAAGGCTTATTCCGATCGTCAGCGGAACGAAGAGCCAGTGGACTATAGCGGTCAGAGCGAACTGAAGTCTCGACCAGTCGACTACTTGAATCAAATCTTCCATGGTT
>JAIDTS010000418.1 GCA_029060585.1 Muribaculaceae bacterium | reverse complement strand
CTGATCATTTCCCAATTACACCATCTATTGATGATCGAGCCGGCCGCTATTGTGCCGAAGGTCGCTCCTATTCCGTTGCTCATAAACATCATCATTCCCTGCGCGAATCCCTTCATGTTTGATGGTGCCACCTGCTGTATATACAGATGACCCGCTATAGTGATGAAATTGAATGCGACTCCATATACAAGCATTGATCCTATGAGAAGCCAAAGCCCATTTCCAGGATTGCCTGTTCCAAGCATTAGAAATCTCAGAGCCCAAGCAAGCAGCCCCACAGCATAGACATAGCGGATGCCTTTCCATTTAAGGGAAACTCCCACAAGCAGTATGCATACCGCCTCAGAAATCTGCGACAGAGAGAAAAGCATAGTGGCATTGCCCGATGCGAATGAATCTGCATATTCATCAAAACCACTGAAATGAGTTATAAAGGGAGTCACAAATCCATTGGAAATCTGAAGGCATACACCTGAAAGAATCACAAAAATCAGGAAAACTGCAATTTCCCGCTTGCCAAACATTATCTTTATGGAATCTTTCAACGAAATCTTAATGCAAGATACGTTTTTGTGTTTGATATCAGAATGATTGATGAATGGCAATGAGAAGGAATAAAGACCCGCTAAAATTCCAGTCACGCCGCTGCATAAGAGCTGCATGGCGTTATACTGAAAACGAAGATGCCCTACGTTTCCAACATCACTGAAGGAGAATCCGAACTCTCCGTCCATCCAATAGGCGGAGTTGACAAACCACATTGCTGCCACAAATCCGACTGTTCCCCATATTCGTATGGTAGGAAAGGATGTCACTGTGTTGTGTCCGCTTTGAGTAAGCAGACCGAATGTCGCGGTATTAGCAAGCGCCATAGTCGGCATATACAATGCGAGGAATATCAGATAAAGTGGATAAAAGACACTGAAATCAAGTTTAGAATGAGTCATTCCGTATCTCCACATGGTGAGCATGACAGCCGCAGCCACAAGATGACATATTCCCAGAAGTCTCTCAGGACGTCCCGTACGGTCGGCGAGACGTCCCAAGAGGGAAGGAGTGATGATCGACACAAGTCCGATGGCGGCATAGAACCATGCAATCTTTCCGCCTATTCCTCCGGATCCAAGGAATTGTCCAAAACTCGTCAGATAGCACCCCCAGACTCCAAACTGGAGAAAGTATAATAGTGAAAGACGCGCTTTCATCTAATCTTTTTTATTTAATCTTTAATCTTTTATATATAATCTTTAAAATTTAAATTCCACTCCTCCCATGATTGTGGTCCCGGGCATTGGACACCCATAGATGATCTGATAATGCTTGTTTGCAATGTTATCTACCTTTACTGAAAGAGTTACAGGGACGGCAGATTCTGAATGGAGTGTATACGCTGCTCTGAAATTGACTAATGTATAACTCTCGGTAGATCCATCGGGATTACCATTCTTCATGCTCCATATGCTCTGGTCCTCGAGAGTGAAACTGAAGTCGCCGGGAGAATATGTCACTTCGGCACAAAGTTTGTTTTTCGGTGAATATAGATTGTTGGAGTCCGTATGGAGATACGACCAGGAGGCGCTTGCCTGAAGATTGGTCAGGATATTATATGCGGCCTCAAGCTCGAATCCTTTGTTGTGGAACTTACCTGTATTTACGTTGTGCGGACGCCCGTCTACCCGTACTGTCTGAATCATGTTCTTTCCGTCTATATAGAAAAGGGCCGCTCCAAGCATCAGATTATAGTTAAGGAAATGCTGGCGGTAGCTGATCTCATAGTTGAGCATGTATTCAGGTTTAAGATCAGGATTTGCCGGCGGATAGAGATACAGTTCCCTGATGTTAGGAGCCCTGAATCCCTTGCTGAATGATGCCTTTATCTGAGAGGCATGACCGGGCTTTACAATGACTCCTGCCTGAGGAACCCATACAT
>JAIDTS010000417.1 GCA_029060585.1 Muribaculaceae bacterium | reverse complement strand
GTCGTTCCCCAAATGTATCTTATCATTTTTATTCCTTCTTCATTAAATCCTTTATCACACGAGTAAAGCCCTTTATTAAATAACTGCAGTATGTCCTTGATATTGTATTCGGGTCAATTAGGAATTTTGAACTCATGCACGCGGTGTGTCTCATGAATGAGTACAGTTTCCCGGCTAAGTATCCTTTAGGACGTTTTGTTTTCGACTGTCTCGCCCTTCCGAAATTCCCCTCTTTAAGTATAGTCGAGAGGATTCTTTCAGATTGCCTTGCATAGCGCTTCGAATAGAACGGGCATTCCGATTCCGGAAGTCCCAGATGTTCTACTGCTATCGGGGCGAAGAGCTTCCATCCTCTAATGAGACGGAAATCCTTAAGATTCCGTTCGAGTTCATTAATATTGATTTCTTTGGAATGCAAGTGGAGAAGCATCGTCCAGTCGCAGATATGCCTGAGTCCGATTCCTCCGTTCAGGAAATGAAGGTATAAGTGGAGGAATACGAAAACAATATCGAAAGCAGGTGAGGGCACAGATATATCTTTACCATCAATAGTGATGACATGCTTTGATGAAGACAAATGATTCCGACTCCATTGCTGGAACTTGCAGTCTGTTGAGTGTGGAGAAAGCTGCCCTGCTATCCTATGCATTTCAATTCTTATTCCATTCAGCCGGCATCCATAATGCTTTGCCTCCAGGTCAAAAATCTCCTCACTTTCCCATCCGAGTTTTTGGACAACCGAATACGCCTGCAGATAGTGGAATTCTCCGACATACAGGTCGATGTCTCCGCACTGACGCATATCCGGTCTTAGATATGCCCGTGCATAGGCCTGACCTTTGAGCAATATCGGTTCTATTCCCTCATTCTGAAGTCTTGATATAGCTTCAGCTGCGCATCTATCTACCTGAATCTGTGTGCGTCGGTTGCTTTCCATGAAAGTCAAAGCCCTTTTGATCCAATCCTTCGGTGGCTGAAGTGCCTTAGGAAGAGATAATGCTCCTTCAAAAACCAGACTTCCTACAGTCTGCATCAATGCGTGTTGAGCTATCTCCTGCCAGTCGACACTACCTGTTGAAAACAAAGGTTCTTCTGTCGGATGTTGCCATAGCGAGGCTCTGACAAGAGCAAGCAACTGAATATCGGAAGGAGTTATTGATTGCTTCATTCCTTGATAATCCCGGCTTCAAGCCATGTATATGTTAATTCTTCGGCATCCTTTTGTGCAATCTTCTCCTCCACGTCATAGCGCCGCAATAGCAGATCTACGATTGTGTGGATGTTGAAGTCAGAATTAGGAAGGGCCTCCCATATATATGCGGCTGAAGAGTTGAGAGACACTATCCTGTCGAAATCGATCATATCCACACTCTCAGCTACTATCATGGCGTCTTGTCCGAGCCTTCGCATTACAAATCCGTCTATCTTTTTCATCGTTTTTACAATTTAGCTTTGATCCTTCTGATTGGAAGCATCGTTCTCCATGCCAGAGCCATAATGTGGTAACATGTTGATTTTAAGTTTCGTTCTTTCTTTCCGCGGATAGCTTTTTCAACGATGCCATATATATCCGAACGGAAGCATTCTTCCGTTTGGTATAGATTGCCGTCACCCATGAGTGTGACAATATCGTCTTTTATATCGATGACCCTATGAATGACATATCTTTTTCCATCGATGCGAGCGAGGGCTATGTCTCCTTTACGTAAAGAATTGACAGGAGACAGCACAAGAATATCCTTGTTGCCATGTATGAAGGGGCGCATGCTGTTTCCTTTTGCGCGCAGTTTAACAGTTCTGCCTTGTGAAAGATGTAGGCAAGTCTCTCCGATTAGGATTTTGTTGTCTATGGAGCGGGTCTCAGTCATTTCCTTCCGTTTTCCGGACGCACGGGCCGTGTGTCCCTACCAGGTTGTTGGTTAATAATTTTATATGGCAGATAATGGCCGCCTTCGGATTCGGGAGACATTCAAGACCATATATGGGTACTCTTTCAATAACCATGCTGAGAGTGGAATGAATCGAGTCGGCCATTTCATGATTCCACTTCATACCGGAGCATGAGGGTAGGAGAGCGGCATATGCCTTTATGCCTGATAGAGGTGTGATTCTGTTGAAAGGAGCCTGATGCAGGCGTACGATTCCTCCGACTTGAACCTTTTGGTTTTTGTAGCAGCCTGTCTTTCCGCTCCAGGGAGATCCATATACATATACCTTCCCATCAATAATCCTCACGATTGGATTGTCATCGTTAAGCAATTCCGATCCCTTGATATGATCGAGCCATAAGCGACTATGTGTGCTTTTGCCTGTACCGCTTTTGCCTAAAAAGAGGTATCCTTTACCGTCATATTCAACTGTTGAGGCATGCACTAACAGTGTGTCAAGTTTTGAGGAAGCAAATGAATAGAGTAGCATCAGTGTTGTGTCGAGTGCATAACGCCTTTCTTCAGGTGTACCTCCGATCCATGCTTTGGCCGCTTGATAATCTTTGGAGATTTGAAGGCGGCAACATTCATTGCCAGTTAAGGAGGTAAGATGAATAGAAAGTCTATCGTCAATCTCCTTGAAAAGAGTCATTCTTCCGTTTTCATCCTTGAGTTCGACTGAAAGATTGCCTTCATTTGCAAGTCTTTCTGAATCTTCTATGAGCGAGAGGGTAAAAAGAATGATTTCTCCAAAACAAGAGTCTGTCCGAAAAGGAGCGTATGGTTTCAGCTCCTTTTCAGACAGCATTCCTTCTGTATATTTAAGGACGAAAGTATGTCCGCCAACTTTGAATGTGGAGTGTAAGGGCATTACTTTAATATTACTCTTACTATGGTTTTGCTTCGGGATGTTCTTTAAGCCATTCTGAAGTCAGCATAAGTTTCCTTGTTCCGTCTTCTTCGACAGCAGTCAGATTGAACCAATAGCGTTTGCCTGCTTCTATGGGTACATCAAAGTCTTTCACTTTAATAGAATATTTTTTATCGGCGTTGGTTTGATGACTCTCAATCAAGTGAATATCAAGTCCATTATTGCCTTTTATCGTGTTCTCTATTCTTGGTACTGTCGAAAGATAAAGATCATAGGTTTTACCGTTTGCAATTGATTCACCAGCGTCATCTGTACCTATTTTCCCGTTAATGGTTGTTCCTATACTATCGGTATAGGCAACAGATCCTTTGTAAAATTCATAGTCTTTGTTGGCATAATCATCATAGATAATTAAACTGCTTTCGTTGGAAGCTTCAGTGTCAACACTACAATACAGTGTTGTGTTGAAAAATGATTTTGTGCCAGGATATTCCACCTCAAGCTTTGTTGGATAAATGTCATGTCCGGTTTCATTTCTCAGTGAGACTCGTATAATGGCAGATAGCCATCGGAAGTGCAGGTCAGGAATCTGATTATCTTCTTCCACCGTTACAATATCATACATAAAAAGATTACCCTGCATAAATGACATTGTAGAATCATCAGGATCTTTAACTATAAACTGTGGCTTATTAGCTTCTGATCCGAATTTTATAGAAAAAATTTTCCGTGGATCATATATAAAATTGCCATCAACTGCTATTTGTTTAGCACTTGTTTCCCAATAATTTACAAAAAGTACATCACCCGCTTTGAATTCCACACTTGCATTTACGGAACCTACTGATTCGAAAGTGGCATTTCGACCATCGATTTTTGTAACATCAAGTTCAATGCCCTGTGATGGACATTGTTCTAACCTTGTGACATTAAATAGAGAAATGAAATCGATTTTTCTCGCACTCCCTCCATGTGCGGAATCCGTATCCCACCTAAAAAGTTCGGTGTCAATGGATGGATTGCCATATGTGATATGCGTGCGTGTTTCGTCGCTGCCTGGGAGGGTAGCTTTGACTGTCAAGACACGGCCTGTTTCAGTAGTATCTTTAGGTGCTTCAGACTGGCAAGCACATAACAGGGCGAGAATCGGGAGAGCCGATATTATTCCTTTTATATCCATATTGTTTTTTATTCAGGGAAACCCCATCTACCTCCGTTTGTGAAGTCAGGCGCATCGCCG
>JAIDTS010000416.1 GCA_029060585.1 Muribaculaceae bacterium | reverse complement strand
CCGTTTGTTGAGAAGGCCAGTGTGCCGTAGCCCGGAAGCATTATCTCTCGTTCCCTCTCGCCTTCCTTGCTGTAGACGTAGGCGTGGTGTGAGGCGTCCTTGTCGTAGGTCAGGATAAGCTTGTCGCCGGCGAATGTGGCGCCTACGAGCACCGCGTCTTTGTTTTCCGGCACGAGGTCTGTCCAGTTCTCTTTCTGAGGAGCCTTCGCGTCTACTGATACGAGCTTATACTTCGGGGCGTTGGCCGAGGTGTATATGTATAGCTTGCCGTCGCGGGCGTCGATGACGCTTATGTCGTTGTCCTGCGATTCCTCTACTGTCACCCACTTCGAGTTAGGATTCGTGAGGTCCTTTATGTAAAGGGAGTTGCCGTTGCCTGCGCCTCCTCCCATCACCATGAGGGTCGATTCGTCGTCGGTGATGCCGACGCTGTGGAAATGCAGCGGCTGGTTGGGGTTTTCATAGATGACCTTGTCGGCGCTCTGCGGGGTGCCCAGCTTGTGGTAGTAGACCTTATGGTATTCGTTGGCGTTTGAGTATTCCTTTCCGGCCTCCGGTTTGGCGTACGCGCTGTAGTAGAAACCGTCGCCGTGCCATGCCGCGCCGGTGAACTTCGCCCATTCTATATGATCTTTCAGCAGTTCGCCGGTAGCGGTGTCCATCACGTAAATCTCCGTCCAGTCGCTGCCGCTGCGCGAGATGGTGTAGGCGGTGTATTTCCCGTCATGGCTCTGGTAGACGCCCGTGAGGGCCACGGTGCCGTCGTCCGAGAGTTTGTTGGGGTCGAGGAATACCTCCGCCTCGCCGCCCGGCGTCGCGGAGCGGTAGAGCACAGATTGGTTCTGCAGGCCGTCGTTCTTATAGAAATAATATTTGCCGTCGTTCTCCTTATAGGGCATTCCTGACTTGGGATAGTTGTTGAGTTGCTTGATTCGTTCGCGTATCTTGCCGCGGAAAGGAATCTTGGAGAGATATTCCTCCGTGACGTCGTTCTGCGCTTTCACCCAAGCGAGGGTTTCGGCAGCCGTGTCGTTCTCGAGGGGTCGGTATGGGTCGTTGACCTCCATTCCGAAATATACGTCTACTGTTCCGTCTTCCGGTGCTTCCGGATAGGTGATCTTGGCCTGCTTAGAGCAGGAGGCCATTGTGATTGCCATAAGCGCTATCAATGATGTTTTGCGTGCCATAATATGGTTTTTAGCTTTTCCGGCACAAAAGTAGTTAAAAATCACCGAACCGCCAAAATATTCAGAATAATTTTGCAATCTTTTTGCAATCTTTTTGCAACGTCTGTTAAATTCCCCATTAGAATGCAGCCCCTCAGCGCCCTCTGCCTCTTCCCAGTCGAATCCAAAGACAACAAACTGAAATGATGACTGTAGCGGAGAAATATTTTGATATTCGGAAATAATTATATATTTTTGCATGTGAAAAACCGCTGAATTCATGATACAATCAATCAGTCTGAGAAATTTCGGTCCGATAGAGGACTTGAACGTTGACAATTTAGGCAGAATTAATCTTCTGATCGGGCCAAACCGGTCTGGAAAGACTGTTATGCTTAAAGCCCTTTATTGCGCTCAGCGTGCAATTGAACTGACAGGAAGAGGTAAAAATCCAAAGAGCGATAAAGAAATCCTTGCGTATAAGCTTTACTGGACATTTCAGGTAGAAAAACTCGGTCAACTGGTGCGTAAACCTAATAATGGAGCTCTTCGGTTCTCTATGAAGGAATCAGGCGGTAATGTATTCGAATATTCCTTTGGTCCGGAGACAGAGAAAAAAATAGTAAAACTTGAAGGAGTCCCAAATTCCAGGACATCCAATTCTGTTTTCATACCCGCGAAGGAGGTGCTTTCGCTTATCAATGTCATAAAGGAATATCATGATGTGAAGATGGAATTTGGCTTTGATGAGACATACTATGATCTCGCAATGGCACTTACACCTACCACCAAAGGAAAGATAGCAAAACCATTCCTTCATGCACGTGAACAATTGGAAACGGCTTTAGGAGGCCATATCGTCTATTCTAAGGATAAGCAGATGTGGCAATACGTTCAAGGGAAATATACCTACGACATCAACATGACGTCGGAGGGAACGAAAAAGATAGCGATTTTTGATACCTTAATTGGTAATCACTTCCTGACGAAAGACTCAATTGTGTTTATCGATGAACCAGAGTCCGGTCTTCACCCCGGACTGTTGGTTGAACTGCTCGACATTATCGGTCAACTTGCCGGCTACGGTATGCAGTTCTTTATAGCGAGCCATTCCTATTTTGTGATTAAAAAGCTATATCTTTTGGCCAATACGCTGAAGATGTCAATCCCGGTAATCTCTTTTGACAAGGAAGGAAAAAATGAGGTCAGTGATTTGAAAGCAAGTATGCCTGAAAATCCGATCATAGACCAATCCATAAAACTATACGAAGAAGAACTGTCGCTATGATCCGTTTCACAGAATCCGGTATGGACTTTGAGTTTGCCGAAGACAACTGTTTTCGTATTGAAGAGGATCCTCTTGTAAAAGGAAAGCCATCTAAAAGCACATCAAACAACATGGCTTGCGAGTTTGTCAGTTTCATCGATGGTTACCATTGCTTTATAGAAGCTAAAAGTTCTGTGCCCCGTAAAGCAGACGGTAAGATCAGCGATGTTCGCTTGAATGATCTGCCTCTACCTGATTCATGGAAAATATATGACAATTATCAGAATTTTCTACGTTCCATAACCAAGAAGTTTATTGATTCTTTTCATATTCTGCGGGCCATTGCGGAGGAGCGGCAAGGTAGACAAAGACTGGAAGAACTGCCCCTTAAAGTTAAATCTGTAGATTTAGACAAACTACGCTTTATACTGATTATTAATTTCCCAGTGAAAAAGCGTATTGATAAGCGGGAACTTGTCACTTTGACAGAAGCAATTAAAAACGAGATGAGGCCTTTCTTGAAAATCTGGAATATTCACGACTCCTCAGTAAAGGTTTTGCTTCCTACTGATGCTAAAATGGAACTTAAAATACCCATAAAATGAATAGAATGTAGGAAGACAGCCAGCCCCTCCGCGCCCTCTGCGTGAGATCATTTCGCGCGAGCCCCAAAAATCCGCGATAGCCGGCGTAGCCCGGCTCATTCACGAATCAGCGTCGGCCCAGGTCGCCGACATGCTTCTGAAGACTAAAGACTAAAGACTGAAGACCTAAAAAATCCGCGCCCCATCCGGCCCCATCAGCGCCCCCCGGCAGGGCGAAAGCCCGCAGCCGATCTGCGTTGAAGCCCCTCCTTCCTCATCCAAAGCCGCCCCACCGCCCCAAGCC
>JAIDTS010000415.1 GCA_029060585.1 Muribaculaceae bacterium | reverse complement strand
GGGTATCACCAGCTGTATTGAAAGGCATCGTCGATAAAGGTATATTGGAAGTCTATAAGGACAAAATAAACCGTTTCGCCTC
The DNA here is from genome assembly GCA_029060585.1 of Muribaculaceae bacterium. The sequence continues at coordinate 1,458 of JAIDTS010000415.1, read as the reverse complement.
AGGAAAAGATAGAAAAATCGAGCTTCCCGTGCTTTCAGCAGCCCAGTCGGAGGCAGCCAGACAGATTCGTGATTCTTTCCGCGACCATGCAATCACCCTGCTTCATGGAGTGACTGGTTCCGGTAAGACCGAGATCTACTGTGATCTGATAAACGAAGTTCTGGAGCAGGGAAACCAGGTGCTCTACCTTGTGCCGGAGATATCTCTTACCACGCAGCTCACCGACAGACTCAAGAAAGTGTTCGGCGACCGCCTACTGATCTATCATTCTAAATTCTCCGACAGCGAGAGGGTAGATATCTGGAATCGCCTTCTCACTTCCAATGAACCTCTTGTGGTTCTTGGCGTGAGGAGCTCTGTTTTCCTTCCTTTTGCCAGGCTGGGACTTGTAGTAGTCGACGAAGAGCATGAATCCTCTTATAAGCAGTATGATCCTGCTCCACGCTATAACGCCCGTGATGCTGCAACAGTGCTTGCCTCCATGCATGGCGCCAAGACTCTTTTTGGATCGGCAACCCCTTCTATCGAGACATATTGGAAGGCGACCAACGGCAAGTTCGGCCTTGTTTCATTGACGGAGCGATACGAGGGAGCTACCATGCCGGAAGTCGAAGTGATAGATATGCGTCAGATGAGGAAGCAGAAGAGCCTCAAGGGTATTCTTTCGACCCCACTGCGGAAGCAGACACGGGAAGCGCTGGATGCCGGGTGGCAGGCCATAATGTTTCAGAACCGCAGGGGATTTGCACCGGTCGTGGTATGTCACACATGCGGATGGAGTCCGAAGTGCGGTAACTGCGATGTTAGCCTCGTCTATCATAAGGGAAGCAAGCTTCTGAGATGTCACTATTGCGGATTTACCCAGACCCTTCCTGATCTATGCCCGGCGTGCGGAGAGAATACGCTTGAGAAGTATGGCTACGGCACAGAGCGCATAGCGGAGGAAGTGCAGGAGGAATTCCCCGATAAGAAAGTGTCGCGTATGGATCTCGACACCACACGCAACAAGCAATCATATCAGGAACTGATAGAGGAATTCGCCGACCATCGTACCGACATACTCGTCGGGACTCAGATGGTCTCGAAGGGTCTTGACTTTGAGAAAGTGAAGATTGTAGGAGTCCTGAATGCCGACACACTGCTTAACTTCCCTGATTTCCGTAGCAACGAAAGGGCATTCAACATGCTTGAGCAGGTGGCCGGCCGTGCAGGGCGGCGCAAGGAACAGGGAAAGGTGCTTATTCAGACTACAAAGGCGGAAGAGCGAATCCTTGAGCACGTAAAAAATCATGACTATCTGACTTATTATAGGGAAGAACTTGAGGAAAGGCAGAAATACGGATATCCGCCCTTTACGAAGATTGTCAATGTCTACGTCCGCAATAAGGATGCCGCCACTTGCGATGCGGCAGCTGTAATGCTCTCGATGGAATTAAGGAAAGTGTTCGGATCAAGGGT